>JBDRON010000116.1:0-11834 GCA_043810025.1 Elusimicrobiota bacterium | reverse complement strand
TTTTTCTTTCCTTCTTCAACTGTTTCTTCTTTTTTCTCTTCAACTGGTTGCACTTTCTTTTTCTTTTCAACAGCACTCAAAGCTTTTGTTTCTCTCTTTTCTTCTTTAGCTTTTTTAAATAATAGCTTTTGAGGCATATCGGCAAGTTCTACTCTAACAATTTCTCCTTAGCCTGCGCATCACGCTCGACGATAAACGCAGGCTAAAGCCTGCGGCTACCACGCAAAATGGCTATTGTGACTTACCCTGAAGGAGAGAGGGAATATCGAGAGGTTTTTTAAATGAACTTCAAACAAATTATAAAGTATGATAAATGGTTAATTGGGTTAATCCTGTTAAGCGCGATCAGTCTTTTCTGGGTTTATGGGTTGTATCAAAAGACAGAAAATGATTTACAAAAGTTCACCCGGATGGATGCCGGTCAGTTGGAAAAATTCATCCAGGTGACAGATGATTATCTTAAAGATAACCCGGATGATATAAACGCTAACTTGCAGCTGGGCTTTGCTTTGTCCCTCAATGAAAAAAATTCTTCTCGAGCCATTAATTGTCTGGAAAGAGCCAGGGACTTGGGATCATTAAGCCCCAATATCTTTTCCATACTTGGCCGGCTTTATGAGAAAAACGGCTTATTTAAAGAAGCTATCCTCAGTTTTAAACGTTATTTAGCTCACGATCCCAATAACCGGGAATATCGAATTCGTCTGGCTAACCTGCATTTCCGTTTGGACCAAATTGACGAAGCAATCGATGAACTGGAAAACGTTTACCGGTCATACTCCCGCGACCCGGTGATTCTAATCAATCTGGCCCGTTGTTATTTCCAAAAAGGACTTTTGGACGAAGCGGAACAAAAAATGGGGGAATTGCAGGATGTAGTCAACCAATTGCCGCTTGAGGGCAATTATTTGCTGGGAGAAATCTACCTCTCCAAAGGAGATTACCAGCAAGCAATCAGTAATTTTAAAATGGAATTAAACCTTGACCCAAAATTTACCCCCGCCTGGCTCGGTTTAGCCAGAACTTATGAGAAAAGCGGCAACAAACAAGAAGCGCTAACCACCTGGAAAAAAATTCTCCAACTGGACCCGGCAAACCGGGAAGCCAAAACCAAATCGCGCCCGGCGCCGCCACCGAGACGAAGGAAGAAATGAAAAAAATTGTCCTGATTATCCTGCTGACCGCGTTTATGCTCCTGCCCATTCATCTCTGGGCGTTTGGGAAGAATAAGATTATTCAGCGGGTGCCGAAATGGCGGATTGCCGAGTCTGATCATTTTCAAATCTATTATTATCCCGAAGAAGCCGGCATCATCCCGAAGGTGAGTCAGTATTTGGAACGGGCTTACCGGAAGGTTTGCGCTGATCTCGACCATTATCCGAAAGCAAAAATTCCAATTATCCTTTATCTCAGCCCCAACGAATTTATCGGCAATCGTATCGCCGATGTTGATGAATACACCGGCGGGTTCACCGAGGCTTATAAATTCCGGCTGGTTCTGCCCAACCAGGGCTCAGACAAATGGTTTAACCATATAATCACCCACGAGTTTACCCATGTGATAGAATTTGATATTCTTTTAAGCGGTTTCTGGAAATCGGTGAGGATCTTTAAACTGATTTTTTATCCGCTTTGGCTAATGGAAGGGTTAGCCGAATATGAGGGGGGAGAAATTGACTCCACCACCCGGGAGATGTATATCCGCGATGCCGTGCTTTCCGGCAAACTGATCCCATTACGAAAACTGCATAACTTTGCTCATCTTAAGCCGCACCAGGTAGTCCTGGGTTATAAAGAAGGGGAAACCGCCATCCGCTTTATCGCTGAGGAATACGGTCCGGATAAACCGGCTTTATTGATTAAAAATTTTCGCGACCGTTTTGATATCCAAACGGTAATCTCGGAAACACTGGGAATCGATTTTGCTGCTTTTGACAAAAAATGGCAGGAATATCTGGAAACCCGTTACGAAAGACAACAGCGCCGGTTTCCGCTTAACGAACCGGCAACATACGGCCGGCAAATCACCGTCAACCGGACTGGTTTTTACGATTTTAACACCAACCCTGTTTTTTCACCCGATGGAAAATCCATCGCTTATCTGACCGACCATAATGGGGTAAATGAAATTGCCCTGCTCAACCGGACGGGCAAGAAAACCAAAATCCTGGCCGGACGAAACAGTTATTTTCAAACTGATTTTATTTGCCGCGAGGGACAAGCCCTCTCCTGGTCAAACCAGGGCAGCATCCTTGCCTTCGCCGGAAAAAAAAGTGAAAAAGATTATTTATTTTTATACAATTTGGAAACCGAAGATTTAGAGCGGTTAAGTTTCCCGCTGGAAAAAATTTATTCGCCCTGTTTTTCTCCGGACGGCAAAAAAATAGTTTTTGTCGGAATGAAGGAGGGAATCACCGATCTTTATTTAACCGATCTAAGCGGCAATTACCAAGCCTTGACCAATAACCCGAACAACGACAATTATCCTTCTTTCTCTCCGGACGGCCGGAAAATTGTCTATACTTCGGAAGTCGATGAATGGAATAATCTTTATCTGCTTAAGCTCCCTGATTTAACGGTTACCCAATTGACCGGCCTGCCCAGAGACGAGTATGCTCCGACCTGGACTCCGGACGGTAAACGGATACTTTTTATCAGTGATCAAGACGGCGTCAACAACATTTATGTCATCGATGCTGATGGCCAACAGCAAAAAAAATTAACCAATGTGATCGGCGCGATGTTTACCCCGCAGGTATCGCCGGACGGTAAAGAACTGCTCTTTTCTTCCTTCCGGAACGGAGAAACATACATTTTTGCCGGTCCGTTAAATCTTGAAGAAAGCCCGGCTCAAGCTGTTGATCTTCCACCCGCTGTTTCCAGCCCAACCGTCACCAGCCTGCCCCCGGTCAACTTAAAAACCGCCCGCCCTTATAAATTTTCTGCTTCTACCGACCTGTTTTTCCCGGTGTTTGCTTATTCTTCCGCTGATGGAGCTTTTGTTTTTGCCTATTGGGAACTGTCGGAGATGCTGGGCAGCCATACTTTGGGTTTGCAAACCGTCTATGGTTCTTCTTACGACTCGGATACCATCGATTATCAAATAACTTACCGCTATAAACGTTGGCGGCCGCAATTAATTATCAATACTCAGGGTAACACTTCGACCTTTACTCAAACAGAAACAAATTACCGAATTCGCCGGAAACAATTTGATGAGGCCGCTATTCTGGCCTACCCTTTCGACCGCTTCAATCGTTTAGAGTTAGGCGCGGCCACCAGTTATGTCACAGAAAAAAACCGGACCCTGGAAAACCGGAGATCTTATGGGCGGGACAACCTGGGCAGTGTTGGCTGGGTGCGGGATACCAGCAGCAGCAAATATATTGAACCGGATTCCGGTTCGCGCACCTGCTTAATTTGGGAAAAATCGCTGAAAACCTTCCAGGGTACTTACGCTTATCAAAACTATATTTTCCATAACCAGCAATTTATCAATCTCCGGAATGAAAATGTTTTCGCCTATCGTTTTTTAGCCGCTTTCAACCAGGGCCGAGACCGGCTGACCTTCAACCTGCCCGTCCGCGGTTATGCCTGGAACGAGAATAAGGGAAGAAATATTGTCTTGGGCAATGTAGAATACCGCTTCCCGCTATTCACCAACTTAGATTACCATATGTGGTATTTTGTCCCCGATTTCTACTTTAAAAGTATTTATGCCTCCGTTTTCACTGATTTAGGTATAAACTGGGAAAACTATCAGCAATATCGGCAGTTAAAAACCGGTAATTTAAAAAACAGCGTCGGAATCGGGGGAAGAATCCATACCTTTATCCTGCAAACCTTCCTCCTCACCATCAGTTTCGACTGGGCCAAACCTACCACCCGCTCCGGCAACACAATCTTCTATGTGCGAATCGGCACAATTTTTTAGGCCCGCCGATGTATAGAAAATTGAAAATTGCTCGTCGATATACCCTCTCCCCTTGCGGGAGAGGGTAGGGTGAGGGGTAATAAAGTAGAGGAAACGCTGTCGTTGTAAGTAAAGTTCTTGTAGCCGCTTTTGGTTGCAGGGCTAACTTGTAGTATAGGAGGCAAACTAATCATGGCTCTTTCCGTAGGTATTGTCGGACTCCCCAATGTGGGCAAATCAACTTTTTTTAATGCGATAACAAATTGCAGCGCCGAGGCGCAGAATTATCCCTTCTGCACGATCGAGCCGAATACCGGGATTGTGCCTATCCCTGATCCCCGGCTGGAGGCGCTGGCGAAACTGAGCGCATCGAAGAAACTAACTCCGGCGGTGATCACCTTTACCGATATCGCCGGACTGGTCAAAGGCGCGGCAAAGGGCGAGGGGTTGGGCAATAAGTTTCTTTCCCATATCCGGGAAGTATCGGCCATCGCGCATGTGGTCCGCTGTTTTGAAGACGACAATATCATCCATGTTAGCGGAAAGATTAATCCTCTGGACGATATCGAAGTGGTCAACACGGAATTGATTCTCGCCGACCTGGAAATGGCCGAGAAGATGCTGGCGAATTTGTCCCGGTCAGCAAGGAGCGTTGCCGATAAGGATGATAAAACGCGGGCCGAGCTATTAACCCGGATCAAACAGGGACTGGAACGCGGTATCCCGGCGCGCGGCACGGCCATCACCGAGGATGAGCGGGCGCTGCTTAAAGGCATCGATTTTCTCACCGATAAAAAGGTTATTTATGTGGCTAATGTCAGCGAGGGGATGCTTGGCACAGCCAGTCCGCAGATAGAGGCCGTAAAAAAATTTGCGGAAAGCCAGGGTGACGAGTTTGCCGTGATCTGCGCCCGAACCGAAGAGGAGATATCAAAACTGGAGAAGGAAGAGAAAAAGGAGTTCCTGAAAGAGCTGGGAATTGTCGAGTCCGGGCTGGATGTCATCGCCCGGAAATGCATGTCACTGCTCGGCCTACAAACCTATCTGACCACCGGCGAAAAAGAGACCCGCGCCTGGACGATCAAAAAAGGCGATACCGCGCCCAAAGCCGCCGGTGTGATTCATTCGGATTTTGAGCGCGGTTTTATCCGGGCAAACATTGTTTCCTACGTTGATCTGGTAAAGTACGGCAATATTAAGGATGTGCGCGAAAAAGGCCTCCTGCGGCAGGAAGGCAAAGACTACATAATGCAGGACGGCGATGTAGTCGAATTTTTGTTTAATGTTTAATTTAATAATTCCCTGTAGCTTGCTGCAGGGTTTCCTCTGTCATTGCGAGCGAAGCGAAGCAATCTCTTATTTTGGGATTGCTTCGGGATAAAGCTCCTCGCAATGACGTGTAGTATATATTTTGTTTTGATACCCTGCAACTTGCTACAGGGTGGTTCATTTTTTTAAAGGGGGACACTATGCAGACTCGTGATTCAAAAATAACTGTAAAAGGCATTACTATCCCGAAGGAAATATTAAAGAAAAAATTCTCGCCCTGTAATTTATCGGCTTGTAAACATGCTTGTTGCCGGTATGGAGCGGTGATCGGTTCGGTTCGAATTAAAAAGATTAAAAGCTTACTGCCTAAACTGTTCCCGATGATGCGGCCGGAGGCGGTTAAAGCAGCGCTAAAGAAAGGATTTCATCTGGATACCCTTTTTAAGAGATCGGACATGAGCCCGGAACATGACCATCATTACATGCGCACGGTTAATGGCCGATGCGTATTCCTTAATTATGACGATCTGGGGGGATGTGTTTTGCAGAAATATTGCAAAATCAATAAAATAAAGTATAAACTCAAGCCCGAAGGATGCTGGGCTTTCCCTTTTGATCTGGTCGGCAATAGGCTGGTGGTCTATAAATGGAAAAACTTACCCTGTCTTAATCAGACCAAAAACAAGAAAGCGCCCCCAATTTATCAGACCTGCAAGAACGAGTTGATCGGTTTTCTGGGTCAGGACGGCTATAAGCAGCTTTGCCAAAGGCAAAGAAAATCGGAAGAGGAATAATCTGTCAATACTATCAGCTACGTCCCCTAAATGTGGTTTTTTTTAGGGTTATATCTTTGGCGAAAATCCTGAGGTGAGAAAGATCATCAGGCCTTTTCTGATCATCATTACGGCGATGGCGGCAAGTATCAGGCTAGCCAGCTTGGAAACGGTTTTTGCGCCGGATTTTCCCAGAATTTTGATTATTACCGTGGACAGAGAAAAAACAATCCCGGCGAAAAAAATATTTAGGACTGTAGCCGATGCGGTTTGAACAAAACCGTACTGATTAAGAAGAAGTATGGTTGTCGTTAACACCGCCGGCCCGACTATCAAAGGTACGGCAATCGGCACAGCGCCCAGGCTATCCGGATCAACCAGCAGTTGTTTTTTTTCCAGGGTAAGCATATCATTTAAAGAAATGACGAAAAGAAGGATTCCGCCGGCAATCATAAAATCGGCCACAGTAACCCCTAAAAGGCCGAGGACAATTTTTCCCAGCAGAAGAAAAGCAATCGCCACAAAAATCGCAATTACTATCGATTGAAGTATAATTCTGCGCACTTTTTTCGGTTCAAGTCCTTCGGTAAGATTAATAAACATCGGCAAAACGCCCAAAGCGTCCACGGCCACAAATAACGGAACAAAACAAAGCCAAAATTCAGCCATTTCACAACCTCCCTTACCCGCCTAAAGCGGAATTAAAAACACAGGTATGATGCAACAATCTCTTAAACAATCATAACATAAGTAGTTCCTGTTCGTAAAGTACTTTCCAAGCGAAATTTCTCCTCCTTAAAAGAATCGTAACAAGTTAGCCCTCAGAAGTAATTTAAAGTCTTTTCCCCTCTCCCCTTGTGGGAGAGGGTAGGGTGAGGGGCAATTCAAACACAATCACCCCCACCCCAACCCTCCCCCATCGAGGGGGAGGGAGTTGCTACACTACTGGAAGCTAACCTGTTACAAAGAATCAGGGCTTTCCTTCCGATCTTGTTGGAAAAAACCGCGCTTGATAGGGCAAATCATGGGAATCAAACTAGTAGAATAAAGTCAGAAAAGTGTGGAATTAGCCAATTTACATTAAGTTAAACGACGGCTAAAATAACATGTAGTAGTATTATTTTTTTAGATAATTCTATCCCGGAGGTGACTATGTTTGGAAAAGGAATTACTCTTTTCAAGATTTTTGGTTTCGCGATTCGCATCGATCCCAGTTGGATTTTTATTGCGATTCTTGTTACCTGGTCGCTGGCTTCAGGATTATTCCCGCATCAATATAGGGAGCTTAGCGCCGCCACTTATTGGTGGATGGGTGTTGTCGGCGCCTTAGGTTTGTTCGCTTCGATAATCTTCCACGAACTCTGTCATTCACTTGTGGCCAGAAGATTTGGTTTGCAAATGCGCGGGATTACTTTGTTTATTTTTGGAGGAGTGGCGGAAATGGAAGAAGAGCCTCCCAGCGCAAAGGCAGAATTTTTTATGGCCATTATCGGGCCAATTTCCAGCATATTTTTAGGTTTTATTTTTTGGGGAGCAGATGTCTGGGGAAGAAACAATGCTTGGCCGGAAGCAATATACGGCGTATTTGGTTATCTTAAGTGGATTAATTGGGTTTTAGCCGGTTTTAACCTCGTTCCCGCCTTTCCTCTCGATGGAGGGCGGGTATTTCGGTCAATCTTATGGCAATGGAAAAATAATCTTCGGTGGGCAACACATGTTTCATCACAAATTGGGTCGCTTTTTGGACTTTTACTCATTATCTGGGGTATATTCTCTATCTTTATGGGGGCCTTTGTAAATGGAATGTGGTATTTTCTTATCGGGATGTTTCTGCGTAACGCAGCTGCGATGTCTTATCAAAGGCTTCTGATACGCCGGGCGCTTGAGGGTGAGACGGTAAAACGATTCATGAAATTAGAACCGACAACGGTTCCGCCGGATATTTCCCTCGCCGAACTTATTGAGGATTACTTTTATAAGTATCACTATAAGATGTTCCCGGTTGTTGAGCAGGAAAAATTGCTTGGTTGTATCAGCAGCGCCGAAATAAAACAGATACCCCGCCAAGATTGGAAAGAGCGTAAGGTCCAAGATCTCTTAACCCCATGTTCATCCGCTAACAGTATCTCTATAGATACAGATGCCATGAAAGCTCTGTCGATTATGACTAAAACCGGCAAGACCAGACTTATGGTTGTTGAAGATGGTCATTTAGCGGGGATAATTACACTTAAAGATTTATTGAAATTCTTTTCTCTTAAGCTGGACATCGAGGGAGAAGATTTTTGAAATTACCATAATATCTGAAGAGGGATTCTTATGAGAAGGAAGCAAAAACGAAGAGAGAATCATCTAATGGCTAAGGCCAGGCCATTAAGCGCGGCCGAGCTGAATAAAATCAACGCCTACTGGCGGGCCGCCAACTATTTATCCGTTGGTCAGATTTATCTTTTAAACAACCCTCTTTTGAAGACACCTCTTAAGAAAGAACATATCAAGCCTCGCCTTCTCGGGCACTGGGGAACTACGGCGGGGTTAAACTTCATTTATGTGCATTTGAATCGCCTAATTACCCTTGAGGGGGGGAGGGGTAGGTTGGGTGATTTATGTATGATGTGGTGACAATTGCGAGGCTCTAAAAAGGAGGTAAAATAGCTATGATAAATTACGGATAGGGGGACTCCGTCCCCGATGTCCGTAGAGGGTGGTTTTTTTCCTTTTTAATTCCTTTTCTTTCCTAAAATTGATATAATTCAGCTGCTGGGAAAGAGAGGTGGAATTTAATTTCTAATTGTTTTGACGGGGGGAAAAATTATTAGAAGAAAAGCTGGACAAGCGATAGAATTCAGAAAAGATATGTTTAGCGGTTCAGGGGAAGTGACCGTTAAACATTATTTTAAAAAAGATGAGATTAATGCTCCTTGCCGCTACTGTGCTCAGCTGGTGCTTGCTCCGGGGTCACGGATTGGTTTGCATGGGCACAACGATGAGGATGAGATCATCATCATTCACGAGGGCAGAGCTTTGGTCAACGATAATGGCAGGGAAGCCGAGCTGGAAGCCGGTGATTCGATGATTACCCGTGATGGATCGATGCATTCAATTAAAAACATAAGCACTAGCGATCTTGTCATTACATCCATCATCATCCAATACAAACATCAACTGGAAGTGGTGATCTAATGGAATTAGGGGACGGAGTCAGTTTGTCAGTTTAACTTGACTGGTTTTCAGACTATCCTTTCCCTCAAACATACCTTTACAGATTCAACGAGTAATCATTAATTGTCTGCAACTCTTTTTTCCAGTTAATTGTATGCTTACTACTTACCTTTCCTAAACTTAAACTGACAAACTGGCTCCGTTCCCTCTCCGGATTTACCCGGAATTTTGATTATTGCAGTTGTATGGAATCGGCATACAAAAATTCTATCTGCCCCGTATTCTTTCACCGTTTCATCCCATGCCCGATATGCTTGGGCATTGCGGCTCTACCGGTTCCATGGCTTTTTATGTGCCTGATATCGATCTCTACATAACGGGATCGATAAACCAGCAAGCCAGTCCTAATATCGCTTTTCAGACCATAATAAAAATTATTAACAAATTGAGAAAAAAAACAACAACGCGACCATGATAAAAATATTCAATGGAAAACCATAGCTCCGTTGACGGCTAGGACCAGGTTTACCCACAACAACCTTACCATAACCGCGCTGCTCTATTTCAACGAAAAAGGTAAATTAACCAACTTCGTTTCCGATGACAGATATTTGTCGGAAGACGGGAAAACTTACACTAATTACAGGTGGTCAACGCCAGTAAGGGATTATAAAGATTTTGACGGAAGAAAAATTCCGATGAAAGCGGAAGCGATATGGCATCTGCCTGAGGGAAACTTCGCCTACGCTAAATTCAATTTAGAGAAAATCGAGTGCAATTTAAAAGAATATAAGTAAGCCGCCCAAAAAAATTGAAATCGAAAGGGCAGCGAGCAGGGACCAGGGGGCGGAGACAAATTACTTGATTTCCTGAATATCTTTTCGGGAAATTAACTGGTCGGTCATTCGGCGCCATTCGGTCATCAGGATTTTCAGTTGAACAGAATGGAGTATTTCGTTGAATTTATTTTTATCGACCTCATTGACAGCCATAATGAGATCATTCAAAGAGACCTTTCCGTAGGAATAATTTTTCGTTTCGCTTTCCAGGATAGATTCGGAGAGGGTAATTTTTTCCCGGGTGATCGCGACCAGCTTCCTTTCTCTTTCTATTTGAAGATACAAATTTTTCAGGTCGGTGTTTAACTGAACATATCTGTTCCTGTTGGAGACCTCTGTTTTGCGTTTGGCGATTTTAGATGTTTCGTACCGGGCCCGCTCTTCCTGCCCGGGAAAGGGCCAGGTTACAGAGATACCGGAATATAAAGTCTCTTCCGCGTTATTTATATTTGTATCATCGCCGTCCGCGTTATAGCCCAGGATGAGGTTAACGGACGGGAGCAGGTCATCGGCGTACTTTTTTAATTGCCAGGAAGATTTTTGTTCCAGGAGTTTGAGCGCCGAATAGGTGCGGCTGGCTTCCACAAATTCCCGGTAATCCGCCTCAAACGAGATCTCCCGGTCGTTGTAGGAAAGGGGATCAGCCGGCTCCAGGAGTTCCGTTCCCTGATAGCGGATAGCTTGTTTGATAAAATTAAATATCTTATCGTGTTGTTCCTGGAGTTTGATCAGTTCTTCTTTCTTGGTCAGGGCCTGAATATTTATCTTGTTGACATCGATCGGCAGGGCGATTTTGCTCGCCTTCCTCTTATTCATATTCTCCAGAAGCTTCAGGCTCTGCTCATAGGAAGAACGGCCTATTTTCAGGTTTTCATAGGCCGAATACCAACTGTAATAAGCGGTGATGATATAGGCCAGGTAATCTTCATAGGCTTCGATAATCTGATATTCGATTATTTCACTTTCCGCGCCGACGATCTTGTTTTCCAGCGCTGTACCCCGGCCAAACGCATTTTCGGCAATGGGCTGGGAGATCTGCAGGGTCACTTCAGAGCTGTTGGCGGAGAAAGCTGACGAAGGCGTGGTTTGATACTCCACAGAAACATCCGTGGCTGTGCGGACAAAGAGCCGGCTTAAGGAAACCGAGTTGCGGGGCGCGCCATGATTAGTGTCAAAGTTAAATTCATACTGGCTGGTTAAGGCCAGCACGAAATCCCTCGCCGGCAGGTTTAAGTCTTTGCGGTACTTCAAGGCCAGCTGATCGATAAGGATTTCTTCAAAGGCCGTGTCCTTTTCCACGACGGTTCGAATAAAATCTTCAACAGTAAGTATTTGTTCCCGGGGGGCATTACTTACCGGTTCAGCAAAGATGAAACTTGTGTTCAATAGCAGCAAAAACATTAAAAAATTTATTCTTTTCATGATATTTTTCATCCCATCAGTCCTGCGGGCTTTTCGAGCCCAAAAATTTTAATTTAATAAACCGAAGGTCTTGATTGAAGCTGTAAACACACGGGACAAGAATGAGCGTAATCAATGTTCCGAATAACAAACCCCAGGTCATGGCCAGCATCATCTCGGCCAGCATGGCGTCATATCCGGTAAAACCATAGGCCGTCGGCAAAAGGCCGGCCACTGTCGTCACTGTGGTCAGGATCACCGCTCTTAAACGGGTTTTGGCGATAGCCGCGATCTGTTGGTCCGAGCCTTCCTTCTCCCGGTTGTTATCATAATTTTTCACTAGTGTCCCACACGTTTAAAATACAAAACGCAAAACATATTGAAAAATGAATAACATAATGAAGAAAAAAAACATAATCGATTTGAAATCAAAATCCATTAATTTGTATAATGGTCATTCCGAAGTAAATATGAATA
>JBDRON010000115.1:0-16161 GCA_043810025.1 Elusimicrobiota bacterium | reverse complement strand
CATATTTACTTCGGAATGACCATTATACAAATTAATGGATTTTGATTTCAAATCGATTATGTTTTTTTTCTTCATTATGTTATTCATTTTTCAATATGTTTTGCGTTTTGTATTTTAAACGTGT
The DNA here is from genome assembly GCA_043810025.1 of Elusimicrobiota bacterium. GTDB lineage: Bacteria > Elusimicrobiota > JBDRON01 > JBDRON01 > JBDRON01 > JBDRON01. Next base: position 16,037 of record JBDRON010000115.1, on the reverse strand, counting down.
GGGACACTAGTGATTTTGATTATACAAATTATCACCTAAAATATGCAAAATGGACTGGTTCGGAATGGTTGATCCAGACCGTAGATTCTGCAAGTTATGTGGGATCCTGTACTTCCCTAGCCTTGAATCCTAATATGAACCCGCACATTTCTTATAATGATAGTGGAACTCATAACCTTAAATATGCAGAATGGACCGGATCGGCATGGTTGATCCAGACCGTAGCTAGTGGTATGGTTTATTCAACTTCCCTAGCCTTGGATTCCAGCAATAACCCGCATATCTCTTATTGTGATCTTGACCAAAATTATATTATCAAATATGCAGAATGGGTTACTCCCCAGCCGACAATTGCGCTTTCTTCAACAACTTTAAGTTTTAATGCGGTGAAAAATGGCAGTAATCCGCCCGATCAAACATTTACACTTACCAATTCCGGCGCCGCCGGTTCAACGCTCAGTTGGACAGCAAGTGATAATCAAAACTGGCTAAGTTTATCGCCGGCTTCCGGGTCGCTGAGCAGTGGAAGTTCAATGGAGCTAACTGTTTCGGTTGACATGACGGCTCTTTCGGTCGGCGCTTATATCGGCATGGTTACTGTGGCTGATTCCAACGCTGGCAATAGTCCTCAGACTATTACGGTAACCTTCAATATAGCAAGCACACCGTTGGCTGCCTCTAATTTTGCGGGAACCGCTAAATCGGATTCATCCATTCTTTGGACATGGACGGACAATTCTGATAACGAAACTGGTTTCAGAATTCATAGCGATGGCAATAATACGATTACTTCTTTACCGGCTGATACTAATTCATGGTCCGAAACGGGCCTCACAGCTAATACCAGCTATAGTCGTCATGTAAATACCTGTAACTTTGCGGGCAATAGTGATTCTAATACTTCAACTATCTGCACCCTGGCCAGCTCTCCCACCAATTTGTCCGCCAATACTAATCTACTCGAATCCTGTGTGATTTTATCCTGGTCGGCTAACAACAGCCCGCGGTTTGCGCTGGAGAGAGCGATCGCCGGCGGCAGTTGGCAAACTTTGAAAAGTTGGAACGATAATTTCACCAGCGCTACTTTTATTGATAGCAGTGTTAATCCAGCGACTAGTTATTGGTACCGGGTAAAAAGTTATAATCGCGATGGGGTGATTAATGATACGCCCTCCAATGAGATTAGTGTGGCTATTCCCGCCGGCAAAACGGTTACCGCGGCGAAGGCGGCGGTTTATAATAATCTGGTGGAACCGAATAAAAATCAGCCGCTGTATATTAAGTGTGATTTGCCAGCGGAAGAAAATGTTACCGTCACTATTTATGATTTAGCTGGACAGGAAATTAAAAAGATCGTGGATAATGAGCGGAAACCGGCCGGAGTAAATATTCTGGAATGGACGGGAAAAAATATGGACAATGAAATTGTCGCCAGCGGATCCTATATTGTTTATATCAAAGCGGGGGATTTTGTCGAGAAAAAGAAAATTTTGGTGATTAGGTGATGCAGGGAAACATAGCGGAACGGTCGCGACCGTTCCCTGCAATAAGGTCAAAAAAATGGGCGGGGGCAAGCTCCCTCCCTACGCGAACGCAGGGAATAGATAATGCGAAATAAAATTGCTTTAGTCATGCTCTCTTTGTTTTTAATTAGCCAACTGCTGGGTTTAGCTTATGCTGGGACTGGTAAGGTGGGAGGCTTATTTTTACGGGAAGATATCGGCGCCCGGCCGATTGGGATGGGGTCGGCGTTTACGGCTGTGGCTGATGATAGCAGTGGGCCGAATGCTAATCCGGCGGGTTTGGATTATATTCCTTATTCGGAATTGATGATGATGTATAAAAAAGGATTCATGGATACCTACTATGGGTATTTGGGTTGTACTGTACCGCTGAGGGAGAAAGGAACTTTGGGAATTGGGACGATGGTTTTTGACGGCGGCAATATTGATTTGAATTATCTCGACGGCCGGACGGAAACGGTAAAAATGGAACAGGACCGGGTTACGACCATCGGTTACGGTCACAGTTTGTCTTTCCTGCCTTTCCTGCAAGATGTCGGGGAAATGTTTTTTTTAGGGACGAATTTTAAGCTCATTCAAAGCGCCCTGGGAGAAAAATATACGGCGAATACTTATGCCGGGGATGTGGGACTAATTTTTCGCACTATTGATAAAAGAACCTCTCTGGGTGTCGCCCTGCAAAATTATGGCCCCGGTTTAAAGTACAATACCGAGAAGGAAAAACTGCCCACCAGTCTCCGGGCGGGGCTGGGATTGATAATTGCAGAATGGCCGGGAAGTAGTTTATTGTCCGCCATCGACTATCTTCAAACTAACGGTGAAACAGCAAAAATTAATTTAGGCCTGGAATATTGGTTTTTAAACAACATCGCTTTGCGGGCCGGCTATAAACTTGGTTATAATCCCAACATTTTGACCCTGGGACTAGGCTTTTTTTTATTTAGAACCCAGTTGGACTACGGATTCGTCCCGTCGGTAATTGATCCCACTCATCGTATTTCCCTTACTGTCAAATTTGGTTCGCCGGAGAGAACAGAACTGTCCAAAAAATACGAAGAAAAAGGGATGCACTCCCGCGCCGAATATATCCGCTCCCTAAAGTAAGAGATGGAAACCCGCCGCGGTGCAGCCGCTAGCGGCTACAAACAATTTTCTCTTGGGGAATTGTCCCAAATATCTTCCCGCTTAGGGAAATTAGACCGTTCTCAATGGGCGATGCTGGTTATCCCTTATGGAATAAAAAAAAGATAGAAAAAGAAAAGAGTAAATATTTTATCAGCTTATTACGCTGCACCTTCGCCATCACCTGATCCCATACTTTGTAATAAATCTCTGCAGACAACCCTTCAACCTTTATTCTTCTCAAAATTCACTTTGCCGAAGTATGTGACATTTTCATTTTGCCTTGACGGGATTTTTTTTCTTGCTTGAGTGTGCCGGATTAGATAGAATTGTCAAATGAAGAAAAAAGGAAAAATCTTTTCGCTCAATTTAAGTAAAACCAAAGGGGCGGCAAAAATACCGGCGCCGAAGGCTTTTTTGATCGAAAATTTTGGCTTGGAGCACGATGCGCATGCCGGCGGCGAGCCTCTGCGGCAGGTGAGCCTGCTCTCGATAGAAAGCATCCGGGAACAGAAGGAATGCGCCAAAGTTAAAACTACAGGTTTTTCGCTGCAAGCCGGTGATTTTGCGGAGAATATTACGACGGAAGGAATAAATTTAGCCGGCCTGAAAATCGGTGACCGGCTGACTATTGGCCGACAGGCCGTTCTGGAAATTTCTAAAATCGGTAAAGAATGCCACCGACGTTGTTCGATATATTATAAAATCGGCGGCTGTATTATGCCCCGGGAAGGAATATTTGCCCAGGTGATCAAAGGCGGCGAAATTTCTGTGGGAGACGAAATCGAGACAAATGTTTCCGGGTAAAATGAAAATTTTAAAATCTGTTGACAATAATTTATATTTTCTAGTATAATGCGAACTCGGGGACAAGAGGGTTAATTTATTTAACGGGGGTGGATGATGCGAAGTAAATCTGTTTTAATTGTTGAGGCGATGTTGGTTTTTGTTTTAATAGGAGTATTGGGCTGCGGGCCTAAGCGGTTAGTTATGCCGCCGGAGATTACGACGCCTGTGGTAACCGACCAGGATGAAGAGCCGGCGATCAGCAGTAAAGAGTTTGTGAGTATCGTCGATCTGGAAGATGTCAATTTTGATTTTGATCAGGCTGTTGTTCGAGCTGATGCCCGGCAGATATTGGAGAAGAATGCCGAATATTTAAAAACCAAGCCGGAACTGTTCATTTTAGTCGAAGGTCATTGTGATGAGCGGGGAAGCGTGGAATACAACCTGGCGCTGGGACAGCGGCGGGCGACTGCGGTAAGAAATTATTACTTGAAGCTGGGTTTACGCGGCAGCCGGATAACCACAATTTCTTACGGCGAAGAAAAACCGTTGGAGTATGGAAGTAATGAAAACGCTTGGGCAAAAAATCGCCGTGCAGAAACCAAAGTTAAGGCTCAATCTAAATAATACGGTAGGGAACGCATATATGCGTTCCCTACAACTATTTTTTTCAATGGGAGTATTTTTAGTAATACTCCCATTTTTGTTTTTTGGCTGCGCGATGCGGGCGGATGTTATTCAGCTGAATGACAACCTTTATACGCTCGATGACCAGATAGCCAAACTGCAAAAAAAACAGTCAGCGCTCGAGGATAAGGTGGAACAGCTTTCGAAGCAGCTGCGCTTTAGCCAGGATAATAATTCTTCAATCCTGCAAAAAATTGAATCTTTGAATGAAAAATTAGCCAATCCTTCCAGTCCTACTTCCAGCCAGATTTTTAATGCCGCTTATGGTGATTATAATCAAGGCAAGTACGATTTAGCAATCAGCGGTTTCCAAAATTGTTTACAACTCTACCCTTCAGCGTCGACAGCCTCTCAAGCACAATATTGGCTGGGAGAATGTTATCTGGCTAAAGGGGATCTGGAGAAGGCCTTAAGCGATTTTGAAAAAGTTGTCGCCAGGTTTCCTAAAACTGCCGAAGTACCCAAAGCGGAGTTGAAGAAAGCGATTATTTTAACGCGAACCAACCGAAGGAAAGAGGCGGTTAATCTGTTGAAGAAGATTGCTCAGTCTTATCCGGGAAGTTTGGAAGCCGAACAGGCAAAACAAAAACTGCAAGAGTTAACCGGCGAATAAAAAAAATCAAAGATCAAAAATCAAAATTTTAATATCGTTGTATCTTTTTTACTGATCGATTTATGATTCCAAAAAACTATTTCTGCTTCAAAAAAATAATTATAATTGCAGCTTTCTTCATTTTTATTCCTCGAGAAGTCTGGCTGGCCGATGTGTTTATCAATCTGGAAAAAAGCAAAGGAGAAAAATTAGTTTTATTGGTAGATAAATTTTTGAGTTCCGCGCCGGAAGATGAAAAACTCAGCGCAGCCTTGAACATCGTCTTGCGCCGGGATTTTGTTTTTTCCGATGTGTTTTCTTTGGCCAGTCCTCCTTATACGAGCAGTCCGGACATCGCCTTTTCTCCTCAGGATAAAGAGCTGGCCCGTTGGGCGGTAGATTTACTGCTTAAAGGAAAGGTTAGTTCAACCAAAGATAGTTTTTCTTTGGAGGTTTATGTCTACGATATAACCACCGGTCAGGTGATGTTTAAAAAAGTTTTAGCGGGCAAAACGGGGGGGGAGAGGCGGTTAATTCATCTTCTTTCCGATGAAATTGTTCTGCGGTTTACCGGCAAACCGGGAATCGCGCACAGCCGGATTACCTTTATCAATGACTCGAGCGGTTATAAAGAACTTTATTTAGTGGACTACGACGGGTACAATTTACGGCGGCTTACCCGGCATCGTTCGATTGTTCTTTTACCCACCTGGTCAGTCGATGCCGAGAATATCTATTTCACCACATTTTTCGACGGTAATCCCGATCTCTATCTTTACTCCCTGGCTAGCGGCAAAATAAAGCCATTTTCCGTGCGCCATGGGTTAAATATGTCGGCGGCGGTTTCCCCGGACGGCAAATTAGTGGCCTTAACCCGGACCGAGAAAGGAGATCCGGAAATATTTTTGCTGGATAGCGCCGGAAAAACCGTGCGCCGGTTAACTTTTTCTAAAGGGGCCGATACTTCTCCTTCTTTCAGTTCTACCGGCCGGGAAATTGTCTTCGTTGCTGATCGGGAAGGATCGCCGCATCTCTACATTGTGGATGTCGAAGGCGTGAATTTAAGACAGATAACTTTTTCCGGTTATCAAAATTCTCCCAGCTGGTCGCCTCTGGGCGACCGGATTGCCTTCACTCAGCGGAATAAGTCCGGCCGATTTGATATCTTTACCATTTACCCCGACGGCAGTAACCTGACCAAGCTTACTTACGAGGACGGTTCTAACGAAGATCCCTGTTGGTCTCCCGACGGACGATTCATTCTTTTCACTTCCACCAGAAACGGCCAGACCGAACTTTTCTTCATGCGTCCCGACGGAACCGATCAGGAACGGCTGCTGGTTATCTCCGGCAAATCTTCCAACCCCGACTGGTCCCGGTGAGTAAGAGTTTTGCTCATCTTGTTGATACGGTGGGGGGTGGATTCCAACATTTGCAAAACATTCTGTCATGCCCGAATGTTTTTATCGGGCAGCTATATAGCCTTGCATAAATAAAGCTGCATCGGAATTGTTATAAGCCGTCATACCGGCGAAAGCCGGTATCCATATGAAATTGAACAAAAAATATTTTTCAGTAATTATTTTATTTAGTTTAGCAATTGCCGCTAACTTTTGGATGAGGCAAATAATTAGGGGCGAACCTGCCGGTAAAAATCAAGAATATTCTATTTCCAATTTAGAAGGTTTAGAAAATTTTGCCAAAGTTTCTGAGACACTATACCGCGGCGCCCAACCTACGGCTTTAGGTTTTGCTGAATTGAAGAAAATGGGCGTAAAAACTGTTGTTAATTTGAGAGGTTTTCATTCCGATAAGAAATTATTGCGAGGTCTTGGTTTTAAATATGTCCATATTTCGTTTAAGCCTTGGCATCCGGAGGATGAAGACATAATTAAATTTTTAAAAGTAGTAACAAATCCTGATAACTGTCCGATTTTTATTCATTGCCAACATGGAGCAGATAGGACAGGGACGATGGTTGCAGTTTATCGGATGTATGTGCAAGGCTGGACTTATGAAAAAGCGTTAAGCGAGCTTCCCAAATTTGGTTTTCACGAAAGCGGGTTAGAGTGTATTAAAATATGTTTACACCCCGAATTTTAATCTTATATGTTCCTTGCGGGGCCGGACATCAGAAAGCGGCCGAAGCCCTCTATGACTATTTTTTAAAAAAAAATCTAAATGTTGAACTGAAGGATCTGCTGGAATTCGCTCCTCGGTGGTATGGGAGAATTTATCGGGACGGATACTATCTTTTAATCAGAAAATATCCGGGGCTTTGGTCTTGGATCTACCAAAGTTTTGAAAGAATGTCCGAGGCTGGAAGAAAAAAAAATTACGACAGTTGTTGCTGCCCATTTTTTACCCATCTCCCTGCTGAAAAATACACCAAAAAAAATTGAGCTCAATGTGGTGGTTACCGATTACTATGCGCATAGCTTATGGGTCGGCAGCTTAAGAATCGCCCAGCAAAATTCTGCCGGCAGAATCTGTGAGGCAATTTTTCCTTCCTTGACAGGAACCGTGAGAGGTGTAGAATGAATAAAGTGGTGATGATAAATGAAGATTTGTGTACGGGATGCTCTGATTGTGTGGATATCTGCCCCAAAAATATCCTTTACATCAATGAAGATATCCAAAAATGCGCTGTTACCGATGAGTCAAAGTGCGACCGGCGCGGCGGCTGCGAACGCGCCTGCCCGGCCGGGGCGGTTAAAATTTTGTAAATAGTAGTAACAATTTCAGCAAAGGGGGAGGTGATGATTATGTTCAGTTGGGTAAATGAATATATGCTTCGACCGACAGCCCATTGCAAAGAGGGTTGCACGACATTGTCCCGGGCACGACCTTAAACTGCCCATTTTTTTTCCAAACAGATGTTTCTGCTGAATTAGTAATGGAAAAGTAGAAATTATTTTTTTTTGAATAGCATAGTTTTAATATTTGTCCAAACAGCTTTAAGCTTCAGAGCGACTGCAGAATTTGCTTGGCGAAATTTTTATCTTTAAATTTCATTGGAGACAAAAATTTTCCGGCTTTTCCTTCATACTTTGGGTTTTTATCTGGTTGAGCAGATGTAATGTTTTCAAAAATATTTTGCCTTGAAAAGCTGAAAAGAGCTAGTAAGAGCGCAACGATATTAACAGAACTTGTTTTTCGCGGTTTCCGCTTTGTTTGAGATAGCTCTTTACCGGTTGTGGAAAATTTAAGCACGAAATTTTTCCAAATGTACGCGGTTAACTGTTCTAATTGCGGGAGAATATAGGTGTATTGAAAGTAAAAAACATCGCCGGGATCCTTGAGGTCCAATCCAAATTGACGAATAAATTGTGATAAAAAATTTATATCGACGTTGGGTATGTGATTAGAAAGCTCTTTGGTGATAATTTTCTTTATCTCTTTATCTTCTAAATCGTTTACTAAACCGGAATAGACCAGCGCCGTGTTCGATTCAAAAAGATTATTTAGCACCAGCTTGTCATTGGCCAGTTCTCTTATATGCTCCCAGTCTCTCGTTCCAATAATACCAAGATTAGCAAATTCTAAAGCTAAATGGGGATTATCAATCTCCCCGACTGAAATTTCTCCCTCTGGATTGGTATGCCGTAAATCAAGGTTACCCTTTTCACCCCGTAAAATGTAATGAGATAAGTAGAGAAGGCTCTCCATCCCTTTTTTCTGTTTAAAAAGTTTGAAAAGGTGATTAAAAATTCTTTCACTCATTAAAGTTAATCTTTGGATCCGTTCTTCTTTGGATAACCAGGGATAACTGTTGCCGATATAATCAAAGTAAGCGGTTTCCGCTGTATAAACTAAAACTGTGCGTCCTTCAATATTAATTATCCCGGCCTCGAGTATAGGGAGAGATAAGTCCTGTTTCAAAGTTTCGATCATTTTCAACTCATGTTTTAAAGATTCGCTGTCGCCGTTTCTTTCATATTTAAAAACCTGGATTAAATTATGTGCCAAAGGAACTATCAGGCTTCTTCCTAACCAGTAGGAAAGATTGGCCTGATTAGGGAAATCAATGGGGATAAGCGGCTTCCCATTAGTAAAGATGTCTTTGAACAATAAGATCTTATCCCGGTTATCTAATTTTTGACAAACTTCTAAAAATCGGTATAATTCCAGAAAACCTCTCTTTTCTAAAACATCCTTTGGTTTTCGATTTTAAAATCTTAACATGAAATTAACATGGATATGGTATAATAATTTTCGTGGTTTTTAAATCTGACAGTTGGCAGCGCAATAAAAAGTTGTTGTGAAGTTGAGGAGAAAATGAAAAAGATATTTTTTTTGATGGTATTATTTTTTCTGGTCAATAATTCTCAGAGATTGTTTGGGAGCGAAATAAATACCCTTATCAAGCAATTGAAAAGTGATGACAATAAGGGAAGAGCAGTAGCTATTAAAAATTTAGAGAAAAAGGGAGCGGAAGTTATCCCTGATTTAATAAAAGCATTGGAAACAGCTACAACTAGATTAAAAAAACTTCAAACAGTCGTTACTTCTACAGAACTGCAAAAAGAATATAGATACCGAGGAGATATCATCATTGTTTTAAGTAGAACCAAAGATGAAAGAGGAATCGAACCGATTGGCAATATTTTGTTAAAGAGTATGGATAAAGAAGAACGGTTAACTGCGGCTATTGGTTTAGGAATTGTAGAAAATAAGAAAGCTATTCCGATATTAAAACAAGCGCTACAAGACGAAGATACAAAGGTAGGGCTTAGAGCAGCGTATTCTTTGGGACGGTTGGGCGATGATTCGGGTTATACTTTGGCAACAAAAAAAAACAAACGATAGCGACAATAGAGTTCGGGAAATGGCGATAGAAGCGTTGGGAATAATTGGGAAAAAAGAGGGTAGTATTTTTGTTGAGCAGGCTCTAAACGATCCGGATATTTGGGTAAGAATAAAAGCCAAAGTGTCTAAAAAACAAATCGCCGCCAATCAATTGCAGGGACAAGCCAAGATAAATTATCTAATGACTGTCCTGGGAGAGGATGATCAATATGAAGTGCAAAAGTGGGCGGCCAGAGAATTATTTGAGATGGGAGAGAGCGGGGTAAATATATTGAAGCAAATAGCTAAAGAGAAAGGGAACAAAGGCGCCTATCCGGCGTATAAGGAACTTAAAGGACGAGGAATAGTCTTGGAATAATAGGGGGAGCAGATGATAAAAGTGTTAAGGGTAATTGTATTTTCTATGCTTGTTATTTTATTGGCAAAGATAAATCCGTGTTTTGCCGGTTGGCCGATAAATATTTGTCCGGGGATGGAAGGAAGGGTAGTGGATGCCACTACAGGGCAACCGGTAGAGAATGCGATATTGCAGGTGAAGTGGGTAGCTTGGCGATGGGCGATTGTGGACAGGACCTATCCAACGATAAGCACTAAGTTAGTGGTAACGAATAAAGAAGGTAAATTTAGGATTCCCCGAAAGGTAAGCTTTCATATAATTTCCGGGTTTGACACAGCTTGGATAACTGTAAGACATCCTTTATATGAAACAAAAGAGATTTCAATTAGATATTCAAAAACTGAAATAAAGACTGATGAGAAAACTGGCAGGCAATATGTATCGGGAGCTTATTATGTCTACATTGGCCCGATAAAACACGGCCGGGTGCAATATGATTTTAAGGTGATGAGTTTGAAGGAGAAGAAGTCTTTGCCTGATGGTCAGTCTTGGTATTATTTCAAGTGGGCCAAAAAAATAGGCGTTAATATTGATAGAGATTTTATTTATAAGAAATGGGATAAGTTACTAGAAAATTGGTCAGAGTACGGCGAGTATATAAAAAAATTAAAAAATAATTGTGATGAATTTTAAACACTAAACAATTTGATAATTATGAAAACAGCGGTTCAGACAGTATCCACCATTTTAAAGTATCGGCAAGACCGATAGTAATTGATGATCGCAGCCTGCCGAGGGGAACACCGGCAAACAATGATTTGGAGCTGAAGTGTGAAATTAAGCAAACTTACGGCAAGGCGTTGAGTAAGACGACAATTTATTACCAAAAGCCTGGTGGCGGCACCTATACTGCGGTGGAGATGAATAAAGCAGGGCCGGAAATTTATTCTGGAATAATACCGGCAAATGCGATTAGTGTGGAAGGTTTGGAATATTTTATCTACAGCAAAGATGTCGAGGGCAATGTGGCAATTTATCCGGAAAAAATATCCCCCAGTTCGGTATCTATATATGATAATGGCCAAGCTGGGTATCTTGGCCCCGATGCTCAAGGTCTAATCGTGCATGCGGCAAAAGATGGCGGGGTAATTATTCAGAGTGATAATCTTACCGATAATGACGCCGTTTATATAAAAATATATTCCCCCAACGGCGATACCTTTGACATAGATTTTTGTTCCGCGGATAAAGATTGGAATAAAGGTTTTACCGATATTAGTAAACGCGTAGCGACTATTGCTAAAGAAACAGTGGCTATTGATTGGAATGGCGGTAGTAAAAGGCCGGGGAATTATCTTTACCTGATAAAAGATCTTTATGGAAAAGAGTTAGATCGGGGAAGATTTACGGTGTTAGATGCGGTTTATGCGGTGAGTTTGAATAAAACGTCGAATAACGGTTATGATAATATTTCGGCCACTGTTGCTGATGGGAGTAGTAGCGATAATGTTGGTATTTATCAGAATAATTATTACGGTTATTATGCGGCGCAAAGATCTGGTGGGAGCTATGTTTCTTCCGTGCCGCAGAAGTCGGGCAGTAATTATTTGGCTGGGGTCTATGAATCTGGTAAAGACTATTTTGTTGGTTTATCGGGATACAGCCCGCCGTACCCGGATGGGCCGATCATTAAACACAGCCCGGATATTGTCTCGCAAACATGGAAACATCCGCTCAAGGTTTCTTGCCAGGTAAAAGGCCGGCAGAACCGGATGATAGGTGCGGTAACTTTGTGGTATACGAAAAGCAACGGGAATATTTTTTATAGTACCACCACGATAAAAAGCGCTGAAGCCGGTGATGGGTTTATTATTTACAGCGGAAACATCCCCAAACAATTAAGCGCCGGCAAAGTAAAATACTATTTTGAGGCCGAAGATAGTGTAATCAATAGAGCTTGGAAACCAGCCTATCCCGGAGCGGAAAGAAATTTTTCCTTGAATATCATTGAAGACAATACCCCGCCCAAAGTTGACAGTGTTTATCCTGCGGATGGGGTGATCGATCTGCAATTAAATCTTACAGCCGAGCTAAAATTTAGTGAAAGTCTTGCCCAAGAAACATTAGCGATAACAGTAAAAAATCCACAAGGCAATATTATTCCTATTTTTTCGATAAATTATGATGATGTAAATTTTACTTTAGCTTTTGAGTTAAAAAAATTGAAACCGGAAACCAAATATCAGTGTGAGATTAACGTAACGGATATGTCCGAGAATGCTTTATTCTACTCTTGGTCGTTTACGACTAAAAAAGTCCAGCCGCCGGCGATTACCGGTTTATCCAATGCTTTGGCCAATTTTAATCTGAGTGCCAGTAGCCAAACTTTATCCTTTAAGGTTTCCCGTCCGGTAGGCGAAGTTAAGTTTATATTTAAGAATACTGCAACGCAAGAAGAGTATACTTTTACTGATAGTAGGGAGAGCGCTAAGGGAACATTTTCTGCTGAGTCTTATAGCTTAAATTGGGATGGGAAGATTGACGGTGGCGAGGAGTTGCCGGCAGGGGAATATATTTATCGGATTGAGGCGACGGATATTGAGTTTGGGATTGAAGGCGCTTCCGACATCCAGCCGTATACTTTGTTAGTGAAAGGCAACGGAACAGTCACTTATGAGCATAAAATAGAATATAAGAATAACGAAGCGGAAAAAGGCCAACCAAATTTTGCTCAAAGCATAACATTTGATTATCATTACAACCGCGATTTTTCCGGGGGAAACATGATTGCCAATTTGGGTGACCGAACTGATGAATTAGGTACAAATTGGGATAGTGCACACGGTGGAGCTGGCGGAGAGCAACATGGGGTAAACGCGAATGCCAATGTGTATGTGGAAGGTGGGACGAATAAAGATGAGGCTAGTTTTGCTTTTTTACGAAGATATGCCGATCCTGATTCCATAATTTATAATTGGTGCGAAGAAAAAAACGGGGTAAGAGCTGAATACAATAATTATTATGCCAAAGATCAAATTATTAATCAACTTGAATCAACCACTACTTTAATTACCATAAATTTACACCCCAACAACGATGATGTCTTATGGCCGAGTAAACCCACAAACCGATTTGCTACCAACTGGGTAAAACTGGAAAACGCCCACATCATTGAAGCAGTAACCGGCCAAGATTACGACGATAATCCCGAAGTGGAGACAAAAGTTTCTGATTGGTGGGTGTACGATCCTGATCCGAAGAAAACGGTAATCAAAGGTTACTTGTCCGCCAAAAACATCAGCCTCCCTGTGCAACCGTTTATTTTTGATCGGCAGGCGCCGTGGATTGCGATGTTTGGCAAAAAATTTGATTTTTCTTCGCGGTTGGGGCAGGAATGTGATTTGTCGTTTACCGTGACGGATAATTTGGCCTATCTGTTGAATCAGGTTAGTTTGAAGATTTATGATGCGAAGGGAGTTTTGGTTAAAACGCTTTATGAGCAAACTGCTGACGGGCAGGCCACCCATACTTTGGTTTGGGAGGGCACAGGCAGCGCGGCTTATAACAATGGCGAACTGGTGAAAGACGGGAAATATCTGGCTAAGATGATCGCCGTTGATAAAGTGGGTAATCAAGCCCAATTGGTGCAGGAAATTATTTTGGATAATACGCCGCCGGAGGTGTCCATACCGGTCTTAACGATCATTCCAAAAATCCCCCCCAACCCCCCCCCCCCTTTGCCAAAGGGGGAGGAAAAGGTGGTGTTTACTAATCAGGATGCTCAGCTAAAGATTGACTATACGCTGACGGATAATTATTCTAAAGTGATTGATGTTTTGATTCGCTTTGAAGGAGCGGCTAATTTTGTTCGGCAAGGTAAATATGATTTAACCGTGGGTGGTGAGCAAACGATCAGGCCGTATCTTTGGGATGGGAAGGATGATCAGGGGAATTTCGCGCCGGATGGCGATTATTCCATTACCATCGAAGCCAGCGATGAAGTGGGGAATAAGGCTATTTCCGTTTCATCTCAGTTTATTATTGATCGTATGCCGTCCTTGGTTACTTCGGCTTATGTGGACAATCTGATTTTTACCCCGGACGACGGTGTGAACAATACCGGCGATGGTTATCAGGATACGGTGACCTTGCATTATGTTTTAGCGGAAACTGCTGATGTTGAACTGTGTTTGGAAGATGTGTTGGGACGGAAAGTATTAACCGGACCGACGATCGTCAAGCAAATATCCGGCAGTTGGCTCTGGGATGGTAAAATTGACGGTAAATATGCCAGCGACGGGACTTATAAGTTTCGGATAAAGACTATTGATGCTCATGGCAATATCGCTTATGGAACGGTGGCGGTGATTAAGAATCAGGTGCCGGCGGAGATAATATTTCCGGCGGGGGAAAAAGTGACCGGGATAGTTAACATTAAAGGGATTGCTTTGGATCCGGGGATTAGTAATCCCAATGATTTTAAGTGGTATAAACTTTATTATCGGGAAGGGGGCGGGCTGGACTTTAATTTGGCGGAAAATAATCCGCTTTTTTAAGAAAAAAATAAATATATATTTTTTTAAATTGATTTTTCAATTAGTTTTTGAGTTTAAAATCTTAACAAAATCTTAACATTTTCTTAACATAAAATTAACATGAATATGGTATAATAATTTTCGTGGTTTTTAAATCTGACAGTTTGACGGCGAAAAGCTGACAACTGTAAACTTAAAGGAGGCAGTGTATGCGGAGAAGTTTAGTAGCAGCGGTTGGTTTGTTGTTGGTAGCGGGACAGGGATGGGCATTGAATTCGGGAGGGTATTCTATCGAGAAAGGGAAATGGTCGTTCGGGTTTGAGGCCAATGCTGTAAGCAGCGAAAAATTAAAGTTAGAAAGCGATCCTAATTATAAAGAGACTGAAACTATAATTAACAGAGATGGGACGACAGAAGGAACGATTATTGAAGGTAATTATTTTAATTGGACGGAAAGCTCAGTTTTTTCGACAAGTACTTATACAAGGGATTGGACGGAGATTAAAAACATTAGAATATATTAGCTTTCAAAGTTGGTTATGGAGTGACGGAAAATTTTGAGCCTTTTATAAAATTAGGGATGGGAGACAGGCGAATTTATATTACTGAGGAAGTTACGCGAAATTATACTTCGTCGGGATTATCGAGTAAATATCAAGATAAAAATGAAGAAAGTTATTTTAATACACCTTCTAATTTTTTGTGGGTTGTGGGAGCAAATTTTGATTTTTTGAAAGAGAATATTGTTGGATTAAAGACAAGCGCACAGTTTTCCCAGATTAAGAACAAGCAGGAAAGTGTCTATTACTGTCTGAGTTCTTCATCCGAAGATACTAACAAATGGAATTGGAGTGCGGACGAGCAAACATTGCAAATTTCAGCATTAGCCGATCTTAACTTGGATTCGCCGCTAAAACCGTATATGGGTTTTGCTTACATCGCGCAAAAAATCAAATATGTGGATGAATGGAATGGCAATAATAAAGATTTGGAAGTAGCCTCTCCGGTCGATCGGGTGGAAACAAATACAAAAACCGAGGCTACCTTCATACCCAAAGCCAATATCAGCGGGGTTGTGGGTGTAAATTTGGATGTTGCTAAATCGGCGTTATTAAATGTAGAGCTAAAATTCCTTGGTGAAACATCGGTAAGCGTGGCGGGAAGTTATAAGTTTTAGTCATGGGGATGAAATGAAATAGAGAATAGGGGTATCCGCTTGACTCAAGTAACCCAAATGTGTAAAATATTGGGGTATGGAAGATTACCCCCAGACATTGATGCAATTTGAACAACGATTTACCTCTGAAGAGGCATGCCATGATTATATATTTCAATTGCGATGGCCTGATGGATTTCGGTGTCCTCGTTGTGGGCACGAAAAGTATTGGTTGACAAGTCGCAAATTGTATCATTGTGTACAGTGCGGACACGAAACTTCTATAACAGCTGGTACTATATTTCAAGATACGAGACAATCTCTCTATATTTGGTTCCGGCTTATGTGGTATGTGGTCAGTCAAAAAAATGGCGTTAGTGCTTTGGGTCTCCAGCGAATTTTGGGATTTCATAGATATGAAACGATATGGATATTGCTCCATAAACTTCGTACTGCAATGGTGCGTCCTGGACGTGAATGTTTGTTTGGC
>JBDRON010000114.1:0-9503 GCA_043810025.1 Elusimicrobiota bacterium | reverse complement strand
GATAAAAACCTTTTTTCTCAGTTTTTTTAATGCTATCTTTATTATTATCCAAAGGAATCGGATTGACCGACCAAAAACCTTGTATAATTCCTGCCAATTTAAGGTGGTCAACTTTAGAATTATAGCTTTCGGTAATCGGCGTATTCCCCATAACAATGATTGGTATTTTTGAAACTTTTGGACTGGACACCCGAATATTAATACTTTTGCCAATCGCTTTTAACATTGAATCTGAGCGCAATAAACCAGGATTACCTTGATGTGTTTGATAATCACCGATACAAACTAGATTTCGTTTTTCCTTAAGCTCCCAATTCCAAACTATGGACATTTTCACTTCGATAATTAGAAGAATATCTTCCGGTTGTTGATCGACATTTTTATTTCTGGAAATTACCACATCAGCAGGTGACATCTCTGTTAAAGATAATTCCTTACACTTTGCTCCCTGAACAGCAAATAAGTTTTTATCTTCTATAACCTCCTTCAATAAATCTGTTGTCCATTTTTCGGAAAATTTGCCGATTAGTGAATTTCTGCTTTGCAGTGTACTTTTCTTCCCACTATAATTTTTGGGCCAATAGGATAAATACCTGTTATTCTCAGTCACATAGAATAATTGTTCCGGTGTTGCGAATTTAGAAGATTCCCTGAAAAAAATTTCTTCAATCTCCTTAGACCAAAAGACCAAAGCTTAGCCATAAAAAGTATCTCCTCTTAAAGATTAGGTGGTTACAATTTTTCCCTTATACCCATAATATCTTATAAATTCCTGATTACCATTTTTACTTTTCCGACAATAGTAATATCCTTTTCGCTTTTTTTGATAACTTTGGGGGCGACTGTTTCATTTTCGGAAATAAGTTTAATTGCGTCTTTTTCGATGAACATTCGTTTTACCGTCGCTTCGTCATTGATCATAACCACACCAATTTCCCCTTGATTCAAAAATGGTTGTGGATTTACCACAACATAGTCGCCATCCAAGATTCCGGCACCAATCATACTATTTCCTTTAACCCGGAGAGCAAAAACCTTGTTCGAGTTGGCAAGAGTTCTGTCTATGGATAGATACCCCTCAATATTTTGTTCGGCAAGAATCGGTATGCCGGCGGCGACTTGGCCAACGATAGGAATTTGAATACTATTTTCTTCGGTCTGATTATTTTTTCTTAAACCGATTAGTTTAATTCCTCTGGATTTGTTGGGATGCCGGATAATAGAACCCTTTTTAACCAAAGCATTCAAATGATCGTTAACCCCGGTTGGTGACTTGAAATTGAATTCTTTCTGGATTTCCGGGATAGTTGGAGGGAAACCAAATTTTTTTACACTTTCAGTGATAAAATTGAGAATCTCTTTTTGGCGATCGGTAAGCTGGTCATTTTGCATAGCGGAATTTTACTGTAAATATTTACAGTTGTCAAGGTTTTTTTTCAAAAAGTAGCAGGGTCTGGGGTCAGGTCTCGAATCTTGACAAGGCTTGATGGAAATGGTAATAAATAATTATGGCTAGGCCTTTAAGAATTGAATATTCTGGAGCTATGTATCATATCACCAGTCGTGGAAACGAACGTTGGTGTTAGGTTCAGATAAGTTTTTCGAATGGGTGAAAGATAATTTTATCAAGCCAAAAAATTTAGAGCCGCACACACATCTAAAAGGTGTAATGGCAATGCCTGTGAAAGATATAGCGGATGCTGTGGCCAGAAATTATCAGATAAAGATTGATGACATCCTCAAAAAGAAGTCAAAGCATATTGAAGCCAGAAATATATTGATTGAACTTTCGTATCTTTCGAACATACACAGTAAGAGCATGACGGAGATTGGCCGGGAACTTGGGGGGATAAGTGGTTCCGGTGTTTGTTATGCACATAAAAGGATTAGGGACAGACTAAATAAAGACAAGGATTTCAAAGAAAACTTTGATGGAATTGCAAGTCTTGTGGCTTGTCAAGATTCGAGACCTGACCCCAATTTTCCAATTCTACCCATTTTATCCTTATTCTTCACGGCCAAATCCAGATAATATCGGGCTTGTTGGTGCTGGGGAGCGATGGCCAGCAATTGTTGCAGGGTGTTGATGACCTGGTCCCAGTCGCTTTTGTGCCACCAGAGAACGGCTAGATTGAACCAGGCATCGATGTGTTTGGGGTCATAACGGAGAGAACTTTGATATTCTTTCAGCGCCTGCTCGGGCTTTTCTAAGCGTTCGTAAACGGCGCCGAGGTTGTTGTGGATATTGGCGATTTCTTTTTGGATCGAGGTTACAGTTTCCGGGAAGGACAGGTAATCCAGGGATTTTTGATAGTCGAGGTTTAAATTCTTGATCGTCTGTAAATATGCTCGTTCGGCTTTATCCCAAAGTTCTTGTTTGAAATAGAGATAACCTAAATAGGTATAACTGCCGGTAAATTCGGGATTAAGCGCGATAGTTTGCAAAAATGTTTTTTGGGCCGGTTTTGGCTGATCATGGTTAAAATAACTCATCCCCAAAAGATGGTGAGCTTCGGGGTATTGTTCCAATAAATTAGCCGTAAAGAAATCAGGGTAATCCCGGCTATTCAGCGAATAATGACCGCGATAGACTAAATCCAACAAATTCCCGGTTTTGCTCAAACGATCCAAAATGGTTTTACTGTCCGGCCGCGGTTCTTTAAAAGTTAATTGATTAACTAAACCGCGAGGAAAAACTAAAAATTCTTTCTCCAGACCTTCCGTCGCTTCCGCATCTAAAGTATAAAATATCGGCCGGCGCTCCAGGTTGTTTTTGATAAAATAAGCAAATTTTTCCGGTGTGCGTAAATCTTTGTCTAAAATCAGACTGGGATAACGCAAAGTTAGCTGGGACTGGTACCAGGGACTGCCGCTCAAACCCTGGGCGAGAATAATTAAATCCGGCCGCTTTTTTTCCGCCAGCTGCAGTTCCCATAAGCTGAAAATTTGAATATCTTTGCGGGCAACAACTACCGAACGGTTGGGTAAAGAAGAAAAAACATTTTTTGCCCAATCCCGGGCGGCATAGTTTTGGCGTTTATTGATCTCGGAATAGTTGCGCCAATAGTTAATCACGGGGAACGGTAAAAGAAGTAAAATAAACAGCTTGCTATACCGCTGTCCGCCCGCTTTTAATCCGTAAATAACCCAAATAAAAAAAATCAGGTTCGGTAAAATATAGTGCGGTTCCATGATCGCTAAAGCATGCGGATTGGGCGGCATTTTAGCCCGGACAATAAAAAATGGCCCGGGAAAAATAAAAAGTAACAGCAGAAAGACCGACTCTTTCAACGATAACTTTTTGAAAGAATAAACTAAACCGGCCAACCCGAGAAAAAAACCGGCCGGGGTGAACGCCCAGAAGAGATTTTTTAAGTAAATTTTGAACTCCGGCCAAAGCACCTGGGATAAGGTATAGCGTTCGGAAATCAAATCTAAACCTGAACCGTAGCCTTTGCGGGTGATTACATACCAGAAGCGATCCCATGTTTGCGGATCGCACCAGTCAATCAGCGGCTGTTGCAGCGAACGCAGAGGCAGATAAAAATAGATCGATAGGCCCATGCCAAAGAATATCGCGGACAAAAAATACAACTGTAAATTATTTTCTTTACGGTAAATGTAATAAACTATCGCCGGTAACAATAAAAGAATGGTCAAATGGTTTCCTAAAGATAAACCAAAAAATAAAAATAGCAGATAGAGATATTTGGGGTTGTTCGCCGTTTTATAGCGATAGATAAAAATAATCGATAAAACCGCCAGGAAGGCATTTAAGGTATACATCTCCGAAACCAGGGAAAGATACCAGAAAGTGGAATAGCCGGCCAAAAGCAAAGCCGTCGAGATAAACAACAGATTCTTCCAGAACCGGTTCAAGCTGCTCTCCGAAAAGATTAAGCCCATTAAGATCGTCATCAATCCGACCGTCAGAGCGGAAAAAAAGGCGCTGAACAAATTTACTTGATAAGCGATATTACCCCAGGGGATTAAAAAGGTAAAAACTTTACCGGCTAAAAGATAAAACGGGTAGGCCGGCGGATGAGCAATCCCCAAGACGGCAATATTGCTGATCATCTCTCCCGCATCGCGATAAGGAGCGACGGTCGGACAGATGGTAAACAAATACACCGCAAAAGAAACAAAAAAACTGATGAAAAAGGGGATCATATTTAAATTAGTCTGAATTTAGCTCGGCAACTTTACATACCCGCTGAGCATTTTTTTCCCTCTTTATAAAGAGGGGTAGGGGAGATTTAGACATTATTTTTAATTTTAAAATCCCCCTCAATCCCCCTTTTTAAAGGGGGAATAATTCTATCACTTCCTCCCTCTTCCCAATTTCTGTTCCGCCAGGGCTAAATACTGCCGGGCGGCGGAATGATTTGGGTTGTATTGCAGGACCTGCTTAAGTTCTTTTATTACTTTAGTCCATTCGCCATTTTTCCAGTAAATTACCGACAGGTTGTAGTGCGCATCGCTGTAAGCCGGATCAATTTCGATCGATTTCCGGTAAGCGTTCACCGCGCTTGTTTCCTCACCTAAAGAGTTAAAGGCTGCGCCTAAATTGTTGTACAAATCAGCCCGCCAGGGTTCCAGCTGGACAGCTCTTTGGTATTCTGCAATTGCTTCTTTATACCAGCCTTTTTGATAATACCAGTAAGCAATCAAGGCCAGGGAATCTTTTTCCCCATACTTTTTTAATTACCGACACTCTTCGATGGTTTTTTCCTTCCGGTCATAAGATAAAAAATATTGCGCCAGCAAATAGGGATAAGTGGCGGCTAGATGCGCACTGCGGTAATCCGGAGAATCCGCAATGCGTAAAGTATAAATCTGGCTGTAATCAAAATAAGGCAGAGTCTCGTTGCTCTTTTGGGGTGCAAAATAAATCAACCCTTGCGGTATTCTAACTAATTCCGGAATTTGTTTCAAATCTAAACTGGCATAATAAACCGGTTGTTCCGATTGAGCGATAATTTGTTTTTCGATTTTCTCCCGGATCGCCAGCCGCTTTGGTCCCCAAATCCCGTAATAATCGTTACCATAAATATTATAGAAAACCCCGGCATTACAATCCACAATGGTCAAATCCGTTCTTTTTTTTTCGGCCAACTGCAGATAAGCCAGAGAGAATTCTATTTCGTCCGCCCGATCGGAAAAAAGCCGGGCATTTTCCGGAAGAGTCCGGAGTATATCCTTGCCGTAATCGTAGACCAGAAAATTATTTCGTTGGTAAATTTCGCTGAAGCCCGGCCGCCAGAAGAAGAGCGGCAAAAGCAGAACAATAAATTTAAACTTTTGTTGAAAACGCAATAAAAATACGGCAGCGCTGATAATTAAAACTAAGGAGGGCAAAATCTGGAATCGTTCCAAAATAGCGATCGATGCTTCCCCGGGAGAAAGGTTGGCCAGGAAAACAAAGGCCGGTCCGGAGATGAGGAAAAAGAGTAAGAAAACCCAATTTCTCAGATAAAAAAAACCGGCGAGTCCCAAAATTAGTCCCGGAATACCAATTTGTGAGACTAACAAATCTTTGGAAAAAAACAGCTGCGACCAGAGCGCAGACAAAGTGGCCGCTGTTTTTCCGCCCTGGGCAATTTGAAAACTGCCGTAACGGGCGCGGGTGACTAATTTCCAAAAAGATTTTACTGTTTCCGGATTTTCCCAATCGAGCGGCGGATTTATATGGGAGCGAATCGGCAAATAAAGATAGACACTCAACCCCAAAACGAAGAAAGTTAACCCGATCAAAAGGCCCGAAAAAATAATTTTCTTGGGACATCGCCAGAAAAAAAACAGTGTGGCTAACAAGATCCCCGGAGAAAACAAAAGCAAGGTATGCTGGTTACCTAAACCCAAGCCGAAAAGAAAACAGAGCAGATAAAAAAAAGATAGCCGGCCGCCGGTTCTAACCGGCGCCGCTGTTATTTTGGTAATCGCAAAAATAATTATTACCGCCCAAAAGGTATTTAAAGCAAACACCTCGGTATTCACCGCGGTTTTCGCCAGAGAAGAAGAAAAAGCAAAACTGGCGATCACCGCCGTTCCAATAACCAGACCGCTTAGCTTCTCCGCGTAAAAATTTTTAATAATTAAAAAAATGCCGTAGAGAGAGACCGAGACAAAGAAAGCCGACATTAAATTTGTCCGGTAAGCGATATTGCCATAAGGGAGGAGCAGGGTAAATATTTTACCGATTAAACAATATAAGGGATATCCGGGCGGATGGCCGATGCCCAGAACAGCCGCGGCGGCCGCCAGATTCCCGCTGTCCCCCGCCGTCACTGTCGGCGCCAGAGAAATCAAATAAAAAATAAATGCGCCAAAAAACAAAATCAAACCCGGCAAATTGACCTCGCTGCGCTCGGCAACTTATAATGGATACAAACCGACTTCTTCAGATTCAGACAGACACAATCAGGTCGTGAGTCATGAGTTATGAGTCTTGAGTCTAAAAGAATCGATTCCTTTTAAGCTCATAACCCACGACCCAAGACTCACGACAATATTCATGGATTAAAACAACCCGACTATCTTCCCATCATCGTCAATATCAACTTTTGTTCCGGCTGGGATGGAAGGCAGACCAGGCATTGTGCGCATCTCTCCCAACAAAGGGTAGACAAACCCGGCGCCGGCAGAAATCCGGATATCTTTAATCGGCACGACAAAATCTTTTGGCCGCCCTTTAAGCTTCGGATCGTGCGACAAGGAAAGATGGGTCTTGGCCATACAGACCGCCAGTTTGTCGTAGCCGTACTTTTCACAAAATTCTATTTTTTTCTTCGCCTCCGGAGAAATAGAAATATCTTTAGCTCCATACACTTTTTGGGCAATAATCCGCATCTTCTCTTCTAACGGTAAATCCAGCGGATAAAGGAATTTAAACTCGCTTTTCTTATCGGCCGCTTTAACGACCGCCTTAGCCAGCTCCTTGCCGCCCTCGCCGCCTTTTTCCCAAACCTCGCTGACCACAGCGTCTTCGGCGCCGTATTCCAGCGCTTTTCTCCGTAATAGTTCCAACTCCTTCGGCGTATCGGTAGTAAAGCGGTTAACCGCCACCACTACCGGCAGACCATGCAGTTTGATGTTTTCTATCTGCTTCTGTAAATTAACGCAGCCTTCTTCCAAAACCGGCAAATTTTCTTTAATTAATCCTTCGTCCAAAGGTTTACCAGCCACCACATTAAATTTCCCGGAATGCATTTTCAAGGCCCGCACCGTGCAAACCAGCGCCACCGCATTCGGGATTAAACCGGAGCAGCGGCATTTAATATTAAAAAACTTTTCGGCTCCCAAATCGGCGCCAAAACCGGATTCGGTAACCACATATTCGCCTAATTTCAAGGCGATCTGATCAGCGATAATCGAATTGTTTCCATGAGCGATGTTGGCGAAAGGTCCGGCATGAACAAAACAGGGGGTGTTCTCGGTGGTCTGTAAAAGATTGGGTTTAATCGCTTCTTTTAACAGTACGGCCATCGCCCCGGCTACCTGCAAATCTTCCGCCGTTACCGGTTTACCACCGGTAGTCATCGCCACCACCATCCGGCCTAAACGCCGGCGCAAATCCTTGAGGCTGACGGCCAAAGCCAGAATAGCCATTACTTCCGAAGCCACAGAAATATCAAAACCGGATTGGCGGGGCAGGCCGTCCTCCCTCCCGCCCAAACCAACTACAATATTTCTTAGCGCCCGGTCGCTGACATCAACCACCCGCCGCCAGATGATCGTAAACGGATCGATATTTAATTTATTTCCTTTAATTAAAACATTATCCAAAAAAGCCGAGCAGAGATTATGGGCGATGCTTACCGCATGCACGTCGCCGGTTAAATGCAGATTAAAATCTTCCATCGGCAAGACCTGCGAATATCCGCCGCCAGCCGCCCCTCCCTTGATGCCGAAGACCGGTCCCAGGCTGGGCTGTCTTAAACAGGTTACCACCTTCTTGCCAATTTTATTCAAGCCCAAAGACAAACCGATCGTCGTCACCGTTTTACCTTCACCCAGCGGTGTGGGGGTAATCGCCGTAACATCGATATACTTCCCATTCGGCCGGTCTTTAAGCCGTTCCAAAATATCCAGCTTTACCTTGGCCTTATAATCACCGTAAAGCTCCAGTTCTCCCCGCCTGATACCCACATTTTCCGCAACTTCGGTGATCGGTTTCATTTTTGCCGACTGGGCAATTTCTAAATCTGATGGAACATTAGCCATAAACTTTCTCTCCTCCTTGTTTTGAATATTGTATAACTTTCAAATTATTTTGGAACACTTCATCCCTCTCCCCTTAAATGATACACCCTCCCCTTAATCCCCTCCCCTCAAGGGAGGGGAAATGTCAGTCACCATACTCGCTATATTTTACAGTTTTTTTCTTTCCGGTCAACAAATAAAAAACCCAGCCCTTAAAAATAAGAGCTGGGTTTTTGTTGCAATAAAACTAGTCAAGCCGGAATATCCAATAATAAGAACTAACCTTTGGGCCTTCGACATAAAATAAAATTTTATGGTTTAGCCAAAACAAGAACAGCAAATTAACCTCTTCTGAAAAAAGAGTACCTAGCACTGCTTAACTTAATTACTTTCGTGCTGGTGCTGGGTCCGGAGTTGTTTCTGTTGCCGCATCTTCCACAGCCGGGGCTGATTCTACTGGAGCTGGTTCTACTGCAGTCGTTTCTTCATTGATTACAACTTCCTCTTTCTTGCAGCCCATTGCTCCCGCTACTAATCCTAACAACATTAGAATTGATAGTAATTTCTTCATTTTGTTCACCTCCTTTCCAATTTAAATTGGTCTTAATCTTTCAGCGCGAAAAATTCAGCAGATAACAGATAATAATTGATATATAATAGACCTATACTTAAATCTTGTCAAGTACAATTTCATTTTGCCTTGACATTCAATTTTTGCCTTGTCAATAAAATAAGCGCGCCGCAAAAATATTCTATAATTTGGCGGAATTTGCTATAATACAAAGCGGATGCCCGGCCAGGAAAATCGTTAAAAACAACAGCGGGGTGATGCTGATGAATTCTCCCGAACTTATTGCCCGGATAATTACGGAAATTAAGGAGAATGTAGACTTGCCGGTAAGCATCAAGATCCGTTTAGGGATTAAAGATAATGATAATTTAATTTTTTCTTTTCTGGAAAAGATCAAAAATGCGCCCGTAGATCTGATTACCGTGCATATTAGATATGCGGAAAATTTTCATAAAGGAGAACCGGATTTAGAGATCGCCAAAAAAATAAGAGATTATATCAAGGTGAAGTATATCGTCAATGGCGGGATAACTACTCTGGAAAAAGCCGGAGAAGTATTGGAAAAAACTAATTGTGACGGGCTAATGATCGGCCGGCCTTCTCTAATTTATTACTGATCAAACAAATCACCGGTTTTTTTAATCAGCAAAACAATATTGCTGACGAAAATTACAGTGTTTTAATTAAGGATTTTTTTCAGGGAATAGCTGAAGAGAAACACCTGGGAAAA
>JBDRON010000113.1:0-26405 GCA_043810025.1 Elusimicrobiota bacterium | reverse complement strand
CATTAGTCACCTGTTGGGCATTTTTTCCCTCTTTAAAAAGAGGGGTAGGGGAGATTTTATCAATATTTTCCAAATCCCCCTCAGTCCCCCTTTCTAAAAGGGGGAACACTTCAACGATATTGAAATTTCTTTACCTTTAATTATTTTTCCTTACCCGTGTTCACCAACGTTGTGCCGATCCCTAATCTTTCCGCTCCTTCTCTTTTGGCGATGTCCATGATCGTCACCACTTTTTCTAAAGCGACATTTTTATCAGCTTCCACCAGCACAGTCTTATCAGCTAAGGAACGCAATTTCAGGCGCAGAAGATCGTCAAAATTTTCCAAACTGGCTTTTTCTCCATCCACAAAAAGCTGGCCGTCGCCGCGAAGTTGAACATTGACATAATTTTCGGCCAGCGAAATAGCGGTAGTTGCTTTCGG
Organism: Elusimicrobiota bacterium; assembly: GCA_043810025.1. Classification (GTDB taxonomy): domain Bacteria; phylum Elusimicrobiota; class JBDRON01; order JBDRON01; family JBDRON01; genus JBDRON01. Next base: position 25,983 of record JBDRON010000113.1, on the reverse strand, counting down.
CAGATTAATCTTGACTTGCGATTTAACCAAATAGGGAGTGACAATCATAAAAACTATTAAGAGCACCAGCGCAACATCAATAAAAGGGATCATGTTGATTTCAGCCATAATCTGGTTTCTTCTTTCTGATTTTAATCGTAACATTTGTCATCCTCTCTTAACGGTAAATTTGAGTATCTTTTAAAGCCGGTGAAGGAAGATGTTTTTTCAGCGATGTATCAATGATTTCTTCCGCGTCAATAATTAACTGATCATTAATCCGGCGGGTTTTGCTGACAAAATAGTTGTAAGCAATCACCGCGGGGATGGCGACAAACAGACCAACGGCCGTATTAACCAAAGCCTCAGCAATTCCGCCGGCCACAACCTGCGGACCGCCGGTAACACTGGTCGAAATCGCCTTAAAAGCTTTGATTATTCCGATCACCGTTCCAAACAATCCGATGAAAGGAGCGATGCTTCCCACCGTGCCTAAAATCGGCACATAAGCTTCCAATTTACCCATCTCGATCAGAATTGATTGACGCGCCGCCTTTTCTTTCTCCTCACGCGTCGCCTCGGCAATTAAGATCGCTTTCACCAGGTTCGACAACGGTTTATCGATTGAACCGCAGTAAGCGATGGCTTTTGCTTCCTCATTATGCAGAATAAGTTTCTTCATCGAAGGAACAAAAACTTTTGAATCCAGGGCGGCCCGACGAAATTTTGTCCAGCGTTCCCACATGATCATCACAGAAAAAATTGAACAGCACAACAACACTGAAAGAACCGGCCAACTGCTAATCAACATGTATTTCCAGGTAAAAAAATCTTTCATCTTTTTAGTTCTCCTTTTTTAAAATCTTCCCCCTCTCCCTTTGCGGGCGCTATTCACCCACCCTAAACCGGTTAGTGATTGGCATCCGGCGATCTCTACCGAAAGCGCGGGGAGTGATCTTTATTCCCGGGGGGGACTGACGCCGTTTATATTCGACATGGTCAATCAGATTAACGATCTCCTTAACCAACTTTTTTGGGTAGCCTAAGGCGCTAATCTCTTTAAGATCCAAATCGTCTTCGACATAAGCCTTGATAATCGGATCCAGTTTGCTGTAGGGCGGCAAAGTATCCTCATCTTTCTGGTTAGGGCGCAGCTCGGCGGTCGGAGCTTTGGTTAATACTCTCTGGGGAATGACCTCAATCGGCCCATAGCTGTTCCGGTATCGGGCCAGGCGATAGACAAAAGTTTTCGGGACATCCTTAATCACCGCAAACCCGCCGGCCGTATCTCCGTAAAGGGTAGTATAACCCACGCTGGTCTCACTTTTGTTGCCCGTAGTCAAAACTAACCAGCCAAATTTATTGGAAAAAGCCATTAAAATATTTCCCCGAATCCTGGCCTGAAGATTTTCTTCCGCAATGTTGGGCTGAGCAGCAATAAACTCCCGGCTTAAAACTTTTAGATAACATTGAAACACTTCGAGAATCGGCACAACCCGAAACTCAATGCCTAAGTTTTTAGCCGAAACATTGGCATCTTCGCCGCTTTCCACCGAAGAAAATTGGGAAGGCATGAAGACCCCAACAACATTTTCTCTATCCAGCGCGTCAACAGCGATCGCCGCCGTAAGCGAAGAATCTATTCCGCCGCTTAAGCCAATCACTGCCTTTTTGAAGCCGTTTTTTCTCACATAATCGCGCAACCCTAAAACCAGAGCTTGATAAACCTCGCCCTCTAAAACCAAATTGGGTTTTGGAGATAAAGCTATCTCCGCTTTAGCTTTTTCCCACCAGCTCCCAGGTAAACTAAGTTTAATCGATTTGCTTTTGGAAGAAATTTTTCTTTTCAACTCCTTAGGGTCTAAATCCAGCAAAATCAGTTCTTCTTCAAATTGTTTTCCCTCTACCAATAGCTTCCCCTTAGGGTTAAAAACCATGCTTCCGCCATCAAAAACCAGCTCATCCTGACCACCAACTAAATTCACGTAAGCAACAAAAACTTTACCCTGAATCGCGCGTTTTTTTAGCAAATTTTCCCTCAGCTTAAGTTTTTCCAGATAATAGGGTGACGCGCTAAGATTAATAATCAGACCGGCGCCTTGCTGAGCTTGATTGATCGCCGGACCATCCGCGGCCCAAATATCTTCACAAATATTAACCCCGAGTTTTATTTCGCCTAAAGCCAACACCGGCGATTTTCGGCCCATAGAAAAATATCTCTTTTCATCAAAAACGCTGTAATTAGGCAAAAATCTTTTTTCGGAAATCCCCAGCAGTTTCCGATTGTAAATTAAGGCCGCCGAATTATAAAGAGATTTATTCTCCCGGCAAGCAAACCCGACAACCGCCACAATATTGCCGGTATTTTGAATAACTTTTTTCAGAAAACTTAAGTTAGTATCAATGAAATCTTTTCTGAAGAGAAGATCCTCGGGAGGATAACCGGTCAGAGTCAATTCGGGAAAAGCGACAATATTGGCGCCCAATTCCCCGGCTTTTTGGATGTATTCAATAACCTTATTAGTATTCCCTTCAATATCCCCAACAACAGTATTGATTTGCGCCAAACCCAAGCGAAATTTTTCATTCATATTATGATAAACTATATCAAAAATCAGAAATAAGTGTCAACAGAATCTGAATTGTCCCTAGGGACTACGATTAGTTATCAATGGCAGGGAACGGCCGCGGCCGTTCCCTGCATAATCATTTATCTTGAAGTTTTGTTGGCGATAATCTATAATATAAGTTCAAAACGCAGAGCGCAAAACGCAAAACGGAAAGTCAAGAACTAAAAGCTTCGAGTCTTTAAAAGTCTTTAAACTTTGAGTTTTGCGCTTTGCGTTTTGAACTAAAAAAATGTATCCATATCCAAAAAAATATTCTGTGATTGTTGTGGGGGCCGGGCATGCTGGCTGCGAGGCCGCCTTGGCCTGCGCCCGGATGGGGCGGCCAACGCTCTTGTTAACGATGCATCTGGACAGCGTGGCGCAGATGTCCTGTAATCCGGCCATCGGTGGATTGGCGAAGGGGCAAATCGTGCGGGAAATTGATGCCTTAGGCGGGGAGATGGCTAAAAATACCGACCTCGCCGGATTGCAGTTCCGGATACTGAACATGACCAAAGGGCCGGCAGTGCAATCGCCGCGGGCGCAATGCGATAAAAAACTTTATCAATTCACAATGAAACATACGCTGGAAAAACAGGTAAATCTGGATCTCAAACAAGGGGAAGCGGTAAAAATTCTGACCGCCGGTGAAAAAGCTTGCGGCCTCTTGACCCGAACCGGGATAATTTACCAGGCGGAAGCGGTAATTATTACCACCGGCACTTTTCTCAACGGTTTAATTCATCTGGGAGAAATCAGTTTCCCGGCCGGCCGTAGCGGCGAATTTTCTTCCCAGGAGTTATCGAAAAGTATCGAAGAACTGGGGTTTGTGATCAATCGCTTGAAAACCGGCACCCCTCCGCGCTTAAATACCCGGACAATCGATTTTTCCGGTTTAAACCAACAGCCGGGTGATCAACCGCCTTCGCCGTTTTCTCATTTTACGGAAAAAATTATTCAGCGCCAGCTTCCCTGCTGGGTAACTTACAGCAACGAGCAGACTCATCAAATTATCCGGGATAATCTGCATCGTTCTCCCCTTTATGCCGGACGAATTAAAGGTATCGGCCCCCGTTATTGTCCCTCCATCGAGGACAAGGTTGTCCGGTTTGCCGATAAAGACCGGCATCAAATTTTTTTGGAACCGGAAGGCTATCAGACGGAAGAAATTTATGCCAACGGTATTTCCACCAGTCTGCCGGAAGATGTCCAGACCGCTCTCGTCCAGACGATCCCCGGCTTGGAGAAAGCCGAAATCCTGCGTCCCGGTTATGCTATCGAATATGATTACTGCCCGCCGACCCAGCTTTATCCGACTTTAGAAACCAAGCTGATAAAAAATTTATATTTTGCCGGCCAAATTAACGGGACAACCGGTTATGAGGAAGCCGCCGCCCAAGGGCTGATGGCCGGGATTAACGCCGCCCGGAAAATACAGGGTAAGGAAGAACTTCTTTTGGACCGTTCTCAGGCTTATATCGGCGTCTTGATTGACGACTTGGTCACCAAAGGGACGGAAGAACCCTACCGGATGTTTACTTCCCGGGCGGAGTACCGGCTGGTTCTGCGTTCCGACAACGCCGACCTGCGTTTGATGGATATCGGCCACGAAACCGGTTTAATTGACGACAAGCATTATCAAAAATTCCAAATTTACCGTCGAAGAATAGCAAAAGAACATCACGGAGAGGAAAACATTTCTCCTTGGAATGAGGAAAAAATTAACAACGCCGTGGCGATTGAAGAAAAGTACGCCGGTTATATCAGCCGGCAGATTAAAGAGGTAGAAAAATTCAAAAAGCTGGAACATAAAAAAATACCGCTAGCGATCAATTATGAAAAAGTCGTCGGCTTGTTAACGGAATCGCGACAGAAATTAAAAAAAATATCCCCCCTTTCCATCGGACAGGCCGCCCGGATCTCCGGCGTAACTCCGGCCGACATTTCTGTGCTTTTAGTTTATTTGAAGAAAAACAGCGGTGTCTAGTGATTCCCTCCCCGATTTTGTTGCATCGGGGAGGGTTAGAGTGGGGGTGAAGGAGTTTTTAAATGAAACCGCCGGACTATAATCAAATCCGCCTCGAACAACTTTGGCAGGAATTAGCTTCCTCTGTCCCCGAAAATATTGCCCGTAAGGCGCTGGTTAAATATGCGCCGGCAGCAAGCGGAGAAGGCGGCAATTTTTATTTGCCCTTCCTTAATCAGGAATATGTTTTTTCTTTAACGGATAAAACGATGATTGCTTCTTCCGGCCCGATCACGAATTTTATCCATCTCTGGGTATTTCTCTCCTATTTATTGGGCACAAAAGATATTCCTTTAGCAAACAGCTGGGTAAGCGAGAAAGAATTGACCGACGGGGCTTTCTTTTTTAAAGGCCCGCACCAACTTTATGTCGACCCGATCAGCAAAAAATTCGGCCACAATCGGGAAGCCTTTCTGAAACGGGGTCTGGAACTGGGCGGCGAAAAACTTTCCGGTTACGGCGATGCCGCACTTCGCCTGCCGGTCTTCCCCCGACTTCCCCTGCTCTATGTGCTTTGGACCGGCGACGAAGAATTCCCCCCCAATGTCAAAATCCTCTTCGATCCCACCGTCACTTCCCACTTAAACCTGGATACAATCTGGGGACTGGTCCAAATAGTCACAAAACATTTTTAGGGGTCAGGCTTCACTTTATTAATTTATTATGAACAAAAAATTCGGCGAGGGCAAAATCATTGACTATTCCGGAGACGACTCAAAGTCAGTAGCAATGTTTGATGGCACCAACGAAATGAATTACTGATGTAATCGTAAATTATTGATTTAAATCGATTTAATTAGATATTTAATTTTTAGTACTGGATTTTTGGGGGTGATAGCAGCGAGTTTTGTGTTATCTCTCATTTTCATCGCTTGAAGCCGCTTGGCAAGCCATATTCTCAAAGCATCTTTAAGATTATTTGCCGGTCAAATAGTTTCAGTTCATTTTTGTCTTCCAGGAAACGCTCGGTGTCTTTGCGGACTAAGATAAAATCTATTTTTTCTAATTTCTCCCGGAGAAAAAATTTTAAATTATCCGGTCCGATTTTTAAATCTTTTTTTTCTGTTTGTTTAATCGCGTTGTTCAGCAAAAGATAATTGGGTTCAATATTTTTACCCAAGTACCAAATCAGGTCATAGAAATCCCTTCCCTTAGTATATTTCCGGAAAAAGCAGGCATGTAACTTGGTGGCATATAAGGATGCTAAGTCAAAACTGTTCACAGCAAAGACAAAGGATTCGGTTACCGGCGTTAAACGAAGCTGCCATCCTTGAGGAGGATTGGTATCAATTTCCAGTTTAATCGAGAGTTTTTGCTCTTTTAAATTACTTAACCCCAAATCACTCAGTAATTCAGAAAATTTAATAAAACTACTATGCACAATATTCGATTCATTGGAACTAACTTCAACTTTAAAGTTATATTTTTTCAATTCGTATAACAATTCGTGGAGTAAAGTTTTAAAGTTGTAACCTTCTTTTTTAACCAGGCTAAAATCCAGGTCTTCACTATAGCGCCGTAAACCATAGAGAATTCGCAAAGCCGTTCCACCAACAAAAGCCAGGGGTTCAAAAAATCCCCGGTCGAATAGGATTTTAAGGATCAAAATCTGCAAGAATTCTCTGGTCTTGTTGATTTTTTCTTCATTACTCATTAGTGAGGTTAATCTTTGTTTTAATAATTCATTCATGATAATTTTACTATTCTGATGATTTCTTTTAATTTTTTGTTTTCAAATAATTCTGCGTATTCAGTTAATTCTTTTCTATTCAAGATCGCCAGATTTTGGAAACGGAAAGATTCCAGCAATACTTCAGCATAGTTTTTCTTGAAACTGCTCAGATTTAAATAAATAAAATCTACCACAGCTTTTTCCGGGGCAGCCATATAGTAAGTTAGTCCGGCTTCGTCCTTTTGTTCAGTGAAACCGGTAAAACAAGCAGTTTTAATTTGTTGATAAATAAATTTACCGAAAATATTTTCCAAAAAGGTTGTTTTTTTGGAAGTAATGCAAGTAATGTCTACAACTCTTTCCGGAATTATTCCATACATAGAAAGCGCGTATTCCAGACTGATATAAGAAGGTTTGTAGAGTTCACAGGCAACAAACAAACGTGACGGATTGATTTTTCTGTTTGCCTCATTCAAAATATAGAAACCCTTTTTCAGTTTAATCAGCTTTCCGGATTTTTGCCAGCGAACCAGTTGATTTTTAATCGTTGGAGTGTTAACGGAAATTAATTTTAGGTATTGTCCGCTAATTAAAGGGAGGTCTTTAACAATTGTCTGGAATTGGTCGTAGCGCATATCGTTTCCGTAAATAATCAAAAATGATTATCTACAGAAATAATATAAAATTATCACCCAAAATGTCAACTTAAAATTACTCAGAAATAAGCATTGGATCGGGAATGAAAATTGAATTGATGAAAATTAAAGATGCAATTGATTGATCTTACGGTGTTGGGGATAGGGATAATTGTGTATTTCTTGATAAACAATGGAGAGCATTTTTTTCAGTTGTGTCTGGGTAATACTTAAAGGAGGAAGGATGACGATGACATCGCCAAGGGGACGTAAAATTAGTCCGTGTTGGCGGCAGCTTTGGCAGATGTTTATCCCGGTTTTTTCTTCATCGGGAAAAGACTCCTTAGTTGTTTTATTTTTGACCAGCTCTATCCCGGCGATTAAACCAATTTGGCGGATATCGCCGACATGTTTTAGTTGGTGAAATTTTTCCAGTTCTTTTTGAAAAAAGCTGATCTTACCGCGGAGCTTGGTTAAAACTTTCTCTTTGCGGAAAATTTCCAAATTGGCTAATCCGGCCGCGCAGCCTAAAGGGTTGGCGGTGTAGGTGTGCCCATGAAAAAAAGTTTTCTTCTCTTGGAACTCGCCTAAAAAAGCCGAGTAAATTTTTTCTGTGGTCATGGTCACGGCTAAGGGCAAATAGCCGCCGGTGATCCCTTTGGCTAAACAAAGAAAATCCGGATTGACTTTCTCCTGTTCGCAGGCAAACATTGTTCCGGTTCGGCCAAAACCAACCGCCACCTCATCGGCGATCAACAAAACATTATATTGACTGCATAGCCGCCGCAATTCCCGTAAAAAGTTTTTAGGCATCACCAGTATTCCGGCGGCGGCTTGCACTAATGGCTCGATAATGACGGCCGCCAATTCCGCGTGATGTTGCTTGAAAAGTTGCTGCAAGGCCCGCAGACATTCTTCCTGACAAGATGCTTTTTTTCGCAGTATTTTTTTACCATCATCGCCTAAAGCATTGTCTTTATTATCCCAGGGGCAACGATAACAATACGGGGAAGGAGCATTGAGCGCGGAAAAAAGTAACGGCCCAAACCGTTTGTGGAAAATATCTATCCCCCCCAGCGAGACGGAGCCGATCGTATCACCGTGGTAAGCGTTGACAAAGGTTAAAAATTTGTTTTTTTTCGGTTGGCCGGTTAATTGCCAGTACTGAAAAGCCATCTTCAAGGCCACTTCGACCGCAGTCGATCCGTTGTCTGAATAAAAAACCCGTTGTAAATTTGCCGGGGCCAAAGCCACCAGTTTTTCGGCCAATTCGATGGCCGGAACATTGGAAAGCCCAAGAAAGGTGGAGTGGGCGATTTTACTTAATTGGTTTTGGATGGCCCGGTCAATTTCCTTTTTCCGGTGTCCATGCAGATTAACCCAGAGGGAGGAAACACCGTCAAGATATTTTTTTCCAGCGGTGTCCTTTAAGTAAACTCCATCCGCCGACTCAATGATTAAAGGCGTGGAGTTAACCCAGTCCTGCATTTGGGTAAAGGGATGCCAAAGATGTTTTTTGTCAATTTTTTCCAGTTTTTTGCGGTTAAAATTTTTCATCTGGTAAATTTTTTTCTAAATAAGCGGCTAATAATTTGGGATTCCGGCAATATTTTTTATTCCAGGGAACGGTAAGCACAAAGCCAAGTTTGGCCAGTTGGGCAATCGCCCGCTGATTTGTCTTTTCTGCTAAGGACTTGTTTCTCATTCCGTTGAGAACTACGCCTAAAACCTCAACACCATTTTTCTGCAATGTTTGGACAGTAAGCAAAGTATGATTAATCGTGCCTAAACCCGCCCGGGCGACAACTATGGCCGGTAAGGCAAAGTCTTTGATTAAATCCAAAAGAAAATATTTTTTGGTGAGCGGAACTAAAACCCCGCCCAGACCTTCGACCACTGTGCACTGATGGCGCCGGGAAATTCTTTGAAAACCGGTTAAAACTTTCTTTAAATTAATTTTTTTATTGGCCAACCGGGAGGCGATAAAAGGCGCCAGCGATTGAGAAAAAAACTGCGGATTAATTTCTTCCAGTTCCTGATCACCGCCTTGAACCTTCATTAGCCGGAGCGCATCGGCTCTACTCCCGCTGGCGAAAGGCTTCATTACGCCGACATCGATCCCTCTATTTTTTAACAGCTGCACCAAGCCGCAGCTGAAAACTGTTTTTCCCACTTCCGTATCCGTGCCGGTGATGAATATTCCTTTATGCATAAGAATTGTCCTTTAAATAACCGTTTCCTCTCCCTTGAGGGGAGAGGATTAAGGTGAGGGTGTTAAAGATTCAATTCCTTTATTAGACCCCTCACCCTGCCCTCTCCCACAAGGGGAGAGGGAAAAAATTAAATTTCCCTTATCTTAAACTAATTTTTCTTAAACTTTCCCAGTAATTCCAGAAGCCTGTCGAGATCTTCCTGGGTATGGGAACTCATCAAAGAAATTCTTAACCGGGCTTTGCCGGCCTCGACGGTCGGCGGGCGGATCGCCGGAACAAATATTCCCTCTTCGGATAAAAAAGAAGCTAACTGTAAAGTCTTTTTTTCTTCTCCAACAATTAAAGGGATAATTTGGGTTTGAGAATTGCCTGTGTCCCACCCCGCTTCTTTCAGTTTATCCCGCAAATATTTCGCTTTCACCAGCAAACCTTCTCTCCGTTGCGGCTCTGTCTCAATGATTTCTAAGGCGGCGAGGGAGGCGGCAGCGCAAGCCGCCGGCAGCCCGGTCGTATAAATAAAACTGCGGGATTTGTTCCGCAAGAAATCAATCAGTTCGGCCGAACCGGTGACATAGCCACCCAAACAGCCTAAAGCTTTACTTAAAGTACCCATAACGATATCCAGTTGGTCTTCCACGCCTTGCGCTTCGGCGATCCCCCGTCCATTTTTTCCCCAGACCCCAACCGCATGAGCTTCGTCCACCATCAATAAGGCCTGATAGCGACGGGTCAATTCGGCAATTTCTTTTAAAGGGGCGATATCGCCGTCCATACTAAAAATGCTCTCAGTGATGACCAGGCGGCGGCGGAATTTTTCTGTTCGCTGTAAAACTTTTTCTAATTGAATTAAATCACAGTGGGCATAAACAAACATTTTTGCCCGCGACAAACGGCAAGCATCAATAATTGAGGCATGGATCAGGCGGTCGATAACCACCGCATCTTCCGGTCCAAGCAAAGCGGAAATGATTCCGAGGTTAGCCATATAACCGGTAGAAAAAACAATTGCCGCCGCTTTATTCTTGAATTCAGCTATTTTTTTCTCCAGTTGATCATGAAGTTTGGTATTTCCGGAAATCAGTCTTGAAGCGCCGGCCCCAAAGCCAAATTCTTCGATTGCTTTAATCGCCGCAGTTTTCAATTTGGGATGTTCGGCCAACCCTAAATAGTTGTTGGAAGAAAAATGCAGAAACTTTTTTCCTTCCGTACTAAAATATTTACCGCTGATATTTTCAATGGTTTTTAAGCTCCGGTACAGATTTTTTTCTTTCAGTTCAGCTAAGGCAGTTTTTAAGAAATCCATCTATATGATCCTCGAGTCCCAATTGAAAACCTGTCCGGAAACAGTCTCCATTTGCGATAAAAAAACAACGAATTTGGCCAACTCTTCCCCGGATGTAGTTAGAGAAAGGACACTTTCTTTCCGGGCTCGTTCCAAAATCGCCGGGCTGTTGGCTCCCAGCATCGGTGTTTGATGACAACCGGGTAAAACGGCGTTGACGCGAATATTAAATTTACCCAGCTCCCGCGCGGCCGTCTTGGTTAAAGCGATTAACCCGGATTTAGCCGCCGAATAACCGGCATCACCGATACCGCCGCGCACCCCTATAATTGAACCAATGTTAATGATTGATCCCTGCCGGTCGTTGATCATCATTTTAGCCGTTTCCCTTAAACAAAAAAATGTTCCGCTCAAATTCGCCTTAATTGTTCTGTCCCAATTAGCTTCGCTTAAGCGTAAAAATATTTCCGGAACGCAGACCCCGGCGTTGTTGATTAAAAGATCAATTTTTCCCCACTTGGAAACAATTTTTTTTACCAGATCCTTCACTTCTTCGGATTTAGAGATGTCCGCCTTTAAGGCCAACCCTTCTCCGCCTTTACTGTTTACAATTTTTTCCAAACATTTGGACTGCTGTTCATTTTGCTTAAAATGAATCGCAATTCGATACCGCTCCGCGGCAAAAGCGCCAACCAAAAATTCCCCGATCCCGCCGGTCGCTCCGGTAATTAAAACAACTTTTTTATCAGTCATGAGATTTTAAATGTTTGTTATGCATCGGAAATTTGAATTCGTAGAGACGCAAAATTTTGCGTCTCTACATTTATAATCACGATTCTTGGGTTTCTTAATCAGCGGGGGCGGAAGCTTTCAAATTTAAATCATTAATCATTCTCAGATCTTCTTCCGGCGGCCGGCCGGTAGTGGTCAAATAATTGCCTAGCATTGCGGCGTTAGCTCCGGCGTAATACATCCAGGACTGCAAATCACGTAAATTTTTTTCCCGGCCTCCGCAAATAACGATTTTCTTCTTCGGGAAAATAAAACGGTAAACAGCAATAATTTTTAGAATTTCCCGGGGTGAGAGGGGCTTGTTTTTTTCCAACGGCGTTCCCTGCATCGGATTGAGAAAATTTAAAGGGATGGAGTCGACATCCAGTTGGCGGAGAGTAAAAGCAAGTTCCAGCCGGTCCAGGTTGGTTTCCCCCAAACCGAAAATTCCTCCGGAACAAACTTGGAAACCCAGCTCTTTGGCGAGGCGAAGAGTTTTTATTTTATTTTCATAAGTATGGGTAGTGCAAATTTTCGGAAAAAATTTGGCGGAAGTTTCCAGATTATGGTGATATTTGACTAAACCGGCTTCTTTTAATTTTTGGGCGGTGTTTTGGTTTAATTCCCCGAGGGAAGCGCAGGGATAGAGACCAAGCCCTTTTATCCCTTCAACCGCCTGACAAATAACACTTAATTCTTTATCACCGCTAACCGATGCACCGCTAGTGACAATGGAAAAACCATGGGCGCCTTGCTCTTTAGCCAAACGCGCCGAGTTAACAATCTCTTCAGTGGAGACTAGAGGATACCGGCTGATCTTTGTGTTGTAGAGGATGGACTGAGCGCAAAATTTACAGTCTTCATGGCAAGCGCCGGATTTGGCGTTAATGATCGAACAAAAATTGATCTGGTTGGTATGGAACTGCCGCCGGATTCGATAGGCGCAATAAAACAAATCTTCTAAATAATTGTCTTCCCAGGCGATTAATTTTTCTGCATGGGCTAAGTCAACCTCTTCCCCGGCAAAAACTTTCTCGGTTAAATTAATTAAATAAGTGGAAAGCATATTTTTTACCTTTCTTTGAAGGAGTTATTATATCATAAAAAAGATATTTTGTTAAGACGAAGAGATTTTTTACAGGATAGGCTTAGGCATTAAGTAAAAATAACTTCCCTAATTTATAGGAAACTCAATGTTTGTTTTGTGCGTGTTCCCCCTTTAAAAAGGGGGATTTTAAAAATTAGAAATATTGTCTAAATCTCCCCTACCCCTCTTTTTAAAAGAGGGAAAAAAGGGAAGTTATATTTACTTAATCCCTTAGTTGGTTAACCGCTTGGACCGCCTGAGGATCAATAAGAGAGAGAATACCGCTAAAAATACCGCCGCCGCTCCGGCAATAACTATCCATAAATCCGAACCTGAACGATAAAACTTAAAAACCCATCCATACTCGGAAAGTCTTTTCTTTAAGGAAGAATCCAGATTTACAGCTTTATTGTAATCTTTTAGCGCTTTTGCATAAGAACCAAGAGCGGCAAAAATTAATCCTCGATTGAATAAAACATCGGCATTTTCTGAAAAACTGAGGTATTTGGTATATTGTTGACTAGCCAAAAGATATTCTTTCTGAGCAAAATAATAATTACCCAAAGTCTGATAAATTGAAAAATATTTTTTCTCGTTGAGCATTAAAATCTTTTGGCATAAATCGATAGCTTGCGGATAATTTTCCTCCAACCAGAAAATATTGCCCAAAACAAAATTGTAATTAAGCTGATCCGGATAGTTATTTAATAACTTTTGATAGATTTGTTTGGCCAGGTCAAATCGTCTTTGGAGCAGATAAAGGCTGCCCAGCGCCTCTCGAACTTGTTGGTTTCCTTCATCCAATTGCAGGGCGTTTTGCCACTGATCCTCAGCCTGGACAAAAAACTTTTTATCGCAATAATAATTTCCTAAACGGTAATAAATTAAGACCAGTTTTTTATTAATTTCCTCTTTCAATCCAGGATCTAAACTTAAGGCCAGACTAAATGCTGCCAAGGCTTTTTCATAATTTTCCATCTTAAGAAAATTGTTTGCTTGAGATAAAGAGATTTTGGCTAATTGAGGCGCTATTTCTGGTTTTAATTCTGGATAATTTTTAAGGATAAGAGCATAAGTTTTGTTTGCTTCATCGTATTTTTTTAAAGCGAGATAGATTTTCCCTAATTGTTGCAATAACTCTTTGTCTAAAGGAAAAACATTCAACCCTTCCGTTACCACCTCTGTCGCCAAAGTCAACTCATTTTGCCGAATAAAATTCAAAGCCAAGCGAGCATAGGCTTCGGCAAGTTTTGGAGACAGAGATGTTAAAAAGGTTGGATCGGCAAGAATTGCTTTTCGATAATAATTAATAGTTTCTTTCCAAAGTTTGGATTCTTCAGCTTTTTTGGCCAGAGCCAAATAAGTTTGGGCATAAAGTGGTTTTAGTAATTGATCATTTTCGGGAAAATTTTCCTGGACAGATATAAGTCTCTCCAGCGCTTTCTCATGCTCATCTTTAGCGATATAAACGCCGATCAAATCCAGCTCAAATTTCAAATTAGGAAAAATTTCAGGGGCATTATCCTGGAGATTATCCGATTTGGTGACTTCCTCGTTCGGCAAAGGCGGCGATGCTATACTGCCACATCCGATTAAAGACGAAAGAATAAAAACAATTATAACGGATCTCATGCTATAATGAAGACTAGCAGATTCTTTGAAATTGATCAAGAAAAAAATTCCAAAAAATTGCTTTAAATGATAAAAGATGGCAATAAAAGCACTTTAAATGGAAAATGACTGCTAAAATCGACAACTATAGCTGTCCAATTTAACTTTGTGGTGTCATACTCAAATGCTTTGATTGGGGAGATGTGTTCGTGCCAGAAGGATTACTCTGCTTCCTGCAGAATACTTTTATCTTCGATGAGGTCGGACAAGATGGTTGAGCAGATACTGCGGATTAGGCCGTTGTTGGATCTCATAAAATTGGAAATGATGATGTTTTTTTCGTAGAGCGTTAGCTGAACCCGTTCTTTAACTTTGGCTTCCTGGATAAAGATGGAATTATTAATCGTCAAGAATTTTAACCATAGTTTGCCGCTAATCGGCGATTGGTTGAGTTCATCAAAAGTCTTAAATAAAGGGATCGGCTGGATCGCGATCTTTTGAGTTTTCATTTTTTTCCCCCTCTCACCGGAGATATTGGATGTTCTTAACCTGAGTATACAAAGTCGCTGTTAAGATCATGTTAAGGAAATGTTAATTTTTTGTTAAGATTTTTTGGGGGGAGATTGCTCAAAAAAAGCCCATTTTGTCATTGCGAGCGACCGAAGGGAGCGAAGCAATCTTGTCTTATCGTCGAGGTAAAAGGACGAGATTGCTTCGGCTACGCCTCGCAATGACACTGCTGGAGATTTTTTGAGCAATCTCTTGAGGGTGTGAGGGGATTATTCCGATAACTTTTTGTAATATTCTTTAATAATTTTTTCGTAGACTTTGGGGTATTTTTCTTTCAGCGATTCCAATATTTCCTGCCGGTATTCCTTGGGGACTTTGTATTGTTCGGCGGAAGGCAGGGGCACATAGCCCTCCCTAACCCCGCTTCGGCCTCCAGCGCCTTTTCCTTGAATCATAGAGGCCTGCATTTTGCGGCCGCCGCCTTCCCTGGACTGCATCTCCCCGCTCATCGATTGCAGAGCTTCTTTACCCTGGCTTAAGTATTGCAGGGCTTCTCTTTCTTTATCTCCTCCCTGGCCGATGTTTTCCTGCTCCAAATAATCTTTGGCTTCACCCATGGAATGGCCGGCTTTCTTCAGGCTTTCCCTGAGTTTGGGATCGATTGTCGCTGTTTTCCGGGAAAAACCTTCGATCCTTTTCTCCAGGCTCTCCGTATTTTTTTGGATCTCCATCTGATCCTGAGCCAATTTTTTTAATTTTTCCTGATCTGTTTCGGAAAGGTTCAGCTTCTGCGCTTTGGGATTTAATTTTTCCAAAATTTCTTCCTCGGTTTTTTTTGTTTTTCCCAGTTCTTTACTCAAAGCGGTTAATTCCTTCTCCGGTTTTTCGGACTGTTTGTTGTCGACGAAGACGCGGAGAGCTTCTAAATTATTGATGATTTCACTTAATTTAGCCGGCGCTTCGACAACCTGGCCCTGAACAAATTCCTGATAAACTTTTTCGATTAAAAAATCGGTATTTTCCAGTGTATCAAAAAGATCAAACCCCGGATTAAGCTGATTAATCCGAAATCTTAGTTGATAAAAACCTTCCTGGACAGTTTTTTGCACTTTAGCCAATTCCTCTAACAGTTTTTTCTGTTCCTGATAAATTTTATCCAGTTGTTCTTTTTCCATCTCAGCGGTCCGGTTAAGTAAAAGTGATTCTTGATCAATCAGACTTTCCCAACGTTTTTGCCATTCGGCAATTTCCGTATTAAATTTTTTCTCTTCAATTAAAGGAACTTCGGCGGCGGCAGCTTCCAAATTAGCTAAGGTCTTGGCCAATTGTTCGGAGAGTTTTTTTAACAACTCCATCGCCTGTTTGATGTCGCCCTTAGCGATCGCCGATTTAATCTGCTCCAACAAATCAGACATCTCGCCTAAATTCACCTCTTTTACCGCCGGCTGGTTGACAAATTCTTCGGGCAGTTCCTGCGGGAATTGGCTGAGCAATTTATTTAATTGCTCCATTTGTTTGGAGAGTTCGTCCAAAGCTTTGATCATTTTATCCAGCTTTTTTTGATCGGCTAAATCTTTTAAATTTTCCAGTTCCTGTTGGAAACTGTTTTGTTTATCCATTAAATCCCGCAGCTTATTGAAAATATCTTCCATTTTCTGATACTGATTAATGTCTTCCGCCAGAAGACTGATTCTTTCCAGCTCTTTAATAATTTGCTTCTGGGATTCTTTCCCGGAAGCGGCCTGCTGATTCTGGAAATTCTCAATCGCCTCGGACATCTCCCGGCTGATTAAACCAGCCAGGTTATCTTTTATCCCCTGATATTCCCAGACGGTTTTTTGGGTGGAAAGCGGATCGCTTTTCATCCGGCTCAAGGTCTTAGCCAAATCACCGGTGATCGCTTCAGTTCTTTTCTTGATTTCCTTCTGTTCCTCGGCCGCCCAGGCCAGCGAAGTATCCCCGGTTTTTTCCAGAGCCTGTTTGACCGTAGTTTGTTTTTCCAGCAGCGCAAAAAGTTTTTCCTGCAGATTTTTTAAGTCTTGCTCAATGTAAGCATGCTCATTTTCATAACTGAAAACCTCCAGGGATAGCGCGGGGGTCCGGGCTGTTTTCGGTCCGCCGACAGTATCGTTATCCCAGACCTGCAAATAATAAGAGAGCTTTTCACCCGGGGAAAGAGCTAAAACCGACAAATCCCATTTGTAATCGTCAAGACTGCCGGACAAAGGCGGGTTAAATTCTTTAATCAGCGCCGATTTTTCTTCCTTAATTGTCCGGTAAATTAGTTCCACTTTTGTGACGCCAAAATCGTCACCGATAGAATAAGTTATCGGCAGAGCGGCTTTTTCCGAAACAACCAGATCTTCTCCGGGCGAAAGCAGATTTATTTCCGGCAGTTGATCGCCGGTTGGCTCCAGCAGGTGATGAGGCGGTTCGGGATTAGCGATCTTATTTTCGTCTTCCAGGTCAATCCAATACTCTCCTTTAGTTAAAAGGGTAAACTCTCCCCGGACTTTGTTTCCTATAATTTTTAAAACAATTTGTTGGCCGTCACTGAGAGATAGAACCGCTTTCCGCAAATTGTGGTTAGCTGCAGCTTCGATGAGGATTCGCGTTCCCAGCAGGGCTTGAATATCCCCGTTGCTGCGTTCAATTACCTGGGCCGGCAAATTGGTATAGGCCGGAAAAATATATTTCAAATAAATATCCCCTACTTCCGGCAGCCGGACAATTTCGATGCGGTAAGACGGGGTCTGGTTGCCCGGCCAAAGCAGATAATAATCGAAAGATTCTTTGACCGAAGAAAAACCAAACAGCAACTCATTTTCTTTATCTCTTTTAGCGGCCAATTTTTGCCCTTCGTTGTTCTTGGAACGATATTTTAAGACGGGGAAAATATTCGGATTGACAAATTTTGCCCGGATGGTTAACGGCTGCCCCCAAAGCAGTTTGCTGTTTTTTGGCTGCAGGAAAACCAGTTCATTGTGACTGCCCCGCCAGGGAGCAACTGTTTTCAGTAAACATTTTTTTATTATTTGCGGCGGCGCTAAATATAAAATTAAAAACAAGGCCAGAGAAGTAATCAAAAATATAGTTTGTCGTTTAAGATATTTTTGCTCACCGATATCCGCAGGGGAAAAATTTTTGATTTTCCGGTCAATTTCTTCCAGATATTTTTCAATTAGATCTAAAGAAATTTTCTGGCTGTTTTTTTCTTTTAACCGGGCCAGTTGGAGGGCGTTAATTATCCCGTCTTGGTAAGCGGGGAATTTTTCGGGAATCAGCAAGGCCATTTGCTCGATAGTTATCGGGTTAAGCAGCGGACAAACAATCCAAACCCAAAAAGCTGAAGACAAAAATAAAAAATTTGCCGCCGAAATGATGATCTGTAAAGATAAAGGAACCGGAATAAAATAGTTGAAAACTGAGATGACGACAAGCAAAAACAAGGTTACTGCTAACCATTTTGCCATACCTTCAAGAATTAACAGTTTTTTCCAATGCTGAATAGTTTTAGTTAATATTTTTTTCATCTTTAAGCAGTTTTTCCCAAAACTGTCTTTCTCTTTGACTATACCCTGCTTCTCCTGTTTGCTGAAACAATTTTTCCAACTGCTGATGGGCTTCCACTTGATTGGTAAGATCGTAAACAAAAAGAGAATAACCGATTTGAGTGAGCAGCGGATATTTCTTTAGCCATTGAAAAACATTCTTGTCATGGAAATATACCCCCTGCAGGTTGGTAGCGCTAAGCACAAAAATCTGCTTCTCCAAAGCCGGAAGTTTCTCGGCCTTCCCCAACCTTTTCATCATCGTATAAAAACCGATTCCCCGGTAATTGATGCCGTAACAAGCGGGATCGGAGTTGCCGAAATAAGACAAATAAATTTCCTCGATTTTATGCTCAGCCAAATATTTTTTTAAATTGATTAAATCCTGCCCCCAGTCGAGGTTGGAATCCACCAAATATTTGTAGCCATTTTTAGGTCCACCGACCAACTCATTAAAGTAAGCCAAATAATGCGGCCAAATCCTAATCGTTGCCCAACCATACCAGCCGAGCAGAAAGACTAAAAGTATCGTTAATGTAGGGAACGGTCGCGACCGTTCCGCACAACCAGAGCGGACTGGCGGGATTTGCAACTTGCTGCCCAGACTTCCCACCCAAACCAACAGAAAAGGAAAAATCGGCATCAGATGACGAATCCCAATATTTACCGTGGAAAAACAAGCGGCAACAAAAAACACCAAGATCGGAACAATTAAAAATACTTCTTTATCTTTATCTTTATCGCTTATATTTTTTTCTGTATTTTTCGTAGGGCAAGGCTTTAGCCTTGCATTTCTTGAAAAAAAACTAAATAATTTCACCCCGATCAAAATCAGCAACGGCAGCGGTGTCTTAATCAGAAAGGCCAATGGGAAATAATACCACCAACCGCTAGTCGAATTTTGACCGAATAAAAAAGCGGACCGCCCGCCAAAGATGTCTCCTCCGGGAAGCAACCGTTTGACCCCGGCAAAATAGTAACCAAAATCTTTAAACCCGTAAGCCAAAGCTAAAAAAAACACGGCAGTAAAAAGAAAAATCAAAACATGGGACAGATAGATTTTATTTTTTTTGGGATAAAAGGTAAAGAAGAGCAAAATGGGCAAAAGTAAAACCGTGGTAAATTTGCTGGCCAGGGCCAGTCCTAACAATAACCCGGCAAGAAAAATAGTTTTTTTATCTGGCCGGTTTTGGTAATACCGGAAGGCAAGAATTGTTAAAAAAGCCAAAGCCGTCGCCGCTAAATCGGTGGTGACATAATGGGCATGGGCCAGCAACTCCGGAAAGAAAGCAAAGAGGAATAAAGAGAAGATTCCCCCCTTATTCCCCCACAACGATGCCGACCAAAAGAAAATAAAAAATCCCAGCGCCAGCGCCAGTAAAACAATCGGCAGCCTCGACCAGAAAAGCAGTGTCTGCGCCGGCAAAACATTCCGATAAACAAATTGATCGGACAACCGATAGCGTTGCTTAGCCCACAAAGCCGGATGTTCCTTGGGAAAATCCAACCCTAAAAACAACAAAGGAAAAGCCGCCAGCATCTCGGCAAATGGCGGATGATCCAAAGTATTCAACCGAAACTCCCCGGTCTTCCAATAAGAATACCCGCTGGTTAAATGCAACGATTCATCAAAGGTATCATTTTCCCGCAACATCGCCGTAAACGTCTGCAAGAAAAACACCCCTAAAAGCAAAGCAACAATTAAATACACTTTTTTCATTGGGGGACGGAGTCAACTTGACAACTTAACAAGGTAGTTTTTGATATGATTTACTCAAGCAATTTAAGGTTCTATTTAGTTGTTTATCCTAGATATATCCCTATGGGATACATTCAAAACCGCGTTCTTTGAAGTGTTTATCAAAGGCAAATACCGTCTTGATTCCTAATTGGCGCATAAAGTCAAAATTAACACAGTCAACAAGACTAAGTTCTCTCCTATTTGCCGCCAACACACTTGTTACCCCATCCTGGTGAATGATCTCATCAACCCACTCAATCGTTAACATGGGAACAACATCTTCTTGAAAGCTTCTCACAGCTTTCATTCCCAGCCGATTTTGGACTAAGGCAACCGTTTCGATCAACACATAATTACTGCATACCAGAGTAGCTTCTTTAGAAATAAGTTCTTCCCATTTTTTCTTCGCTTTTTTATAATTTTGATCATCAGCATCCAAAATTGCTAAAATTGCCGAGGTGTCAATAAAAATGGTCATCTCTTATACACCTCGGATAAGTAATGATCATGTTTTGTGGACAAATCATGTTTTCCGGAATGGAAACCACCGGCCACAGCAATTGCCCGCTGTCTCCTTTCTTCCGAACTAACACTAGTCACAGAGCGTAACAATACCGCCACCCCCTGACGTATCAACTCGGCCATTGACTCATGCCGTTTAGCCGCCAACCTTTTCAAAGCGACAGCCTGTTCATCTGTTAATTGGATTTGAGTTCGAACCATAACAATTCTCCTCCTTCCGCATGATTACACATCCACTTAAATGATAACACATTTATTTAAAAAACACAACTAAAAAAACTAGAATCAATTGCATGTCTTGATTACATAGAATAAATAACTAAACATAATAATACCCACCACTGAATAATCGTATCCCCTTAATCGGCTTAATTTCTACTCCGGCGCCGGTTTCTGTAGGGAACGGTCGCGACCGTTCCGAAAATAACATCTTGTCCTTTAACTATCTTTTTCTGATGCTGTATGAAACCACTTCTGTGGTCCAATCTTCCCTGTTGAGTTTCCATAGTCTCTTAAAAATATCCTGTAATTGTCCCATTTCAAAAAAATGGTCTTCACTTTTGTTTATTTCCCGGGATTCTTCCGGAATGAATAACGGCTGATCCTTTGTGGCGATAACATGGAGAATTTCTACCGTTTCGCTCGCTCCCCCCGGAAGCAAGGCCTTTAATTCCAGCCCCTTCACTGTCCCGCCAGGGAAATTAAAAAGAGTACCGGCCTTTAATTTAGCCGGTTGGGCATATTTATTGGGATAAACTAAATAGGTATTCTGTTTCTCATCGCTCACCAGTAGATGCACATACGAATCTCTGGTCACTTTAAAAACAACTTCAACCTTATCTCCTTCATAATACACCGGTTGGTTCATTTTTAGCTCAACTATTTCATATCCGGCATCGGGTTCGCCGTTAAAGTTGATTTTACCTTTTATTGTGACGAAACATTTTGTTCCTCCGTCGTCTAAATTGACAAACTTCGGTTCTTCGGATCGGTTATAAGCCACTAAGCCCCGGCTAAATAATTGCAGATAACTGCTCACAAATTGATTAGAGGAGTTGTTTTGCTGCGATGAAACATCCGTAAACCCGGAATAAATATTTACCCCCGATTCTTTCACCACCATATTGAGGGCATTATCCTCCGCCCGTTTCTCCGCTTCTATTTTCCTCTCATATTTTGAAGCAATCCCCTCGCCGCTTACCGTAAAATCAAGTGTGTCATCAGCATTTTTCAAATATTTCGGTTTGTTTACGGATTCATTTGCTGCCGGTTTTTTGTTCGTTGTTTTTAACTTTTCCGACTTTGTTGTAGTTTGACGGTCCAATTTATTGGGAGCCGCGCAACAATTTAGCAGTAAGGCCAGACAAAAACTAAATTTCTTTAACCTTAACCAAAACATTTTCATTTTTTTAGACCTCGGATTAAAATAGCTTTTTTATCCCCCAGCAATTGCGGATATTGTTTCCTGTTGTATTCCCGGCGCGCCAAATCAGCAACTTTTTCAACCGTATATTTCTCAACTTCATCCAAAGTGACAATCTCGTCTTTGTTTTTATCGGCGTCACCTTGCAAAGCCTTCAAGAAGAAATAAGTAAACAGGCTGTGCTTTTTCTCCGGATACCAGGACGCTATTTCCCCTTTATCGGCGGCACACAACAAATTAATTTTTTGCGGCGCTGCCATCGTCAGCGATAGCCCCAGCGGGCTGGCCTTGGCGATCAGCATCCCTTTTTCCGAAGAGCCGCTAAAACAGGCGTCAAGAACCACCGTAATTGACTTTGCCTCCATTTTGTTCAGATTTTGATACAACAGCCTAAGCGGATACCCGCTTTGTTTTACATAATCGGGATGAACATCCGCCGGAACGATATACGGTTCGCCCGTATCAATATCCGGCGCGCCATGCCCCGAATAGTAAACAAAAACATCGGATCTCCCTTTCTTCACCCAATTATAAAGTTGTCCTTTGTAGTCTTTTTCCGTCCCAAAAACTCTGGTCAGTTCTCCGCTGGTCGGGTTTTTCAGGTAGATAATGTTCTTCTCGGCAAACCCCATACTTTTTACTAAATACTTTTTTATCACAATGGCATCGTTTACCGCATAATCTACCTTTGGCACATCGCGGTTAGTATAATTTTGTATTCCGATGACTACAGCGATCGCCTCCGGATTATTTATCTTTGTCTCCGGGATGTTGATGTCCACATCAATATTTAAGACCGGCGGAAGTTCTCCCTCTGTTCGATCTTCACTCCCTTTAAAAGCAATTTCGAAAATTTCTTTTTCTACCTTGCCAACGCTTAACTTTAAACTTTCCTTCTTGCTGTACTCCGCTCTTTTTTCCTTGAGGTCCAGATAGATGGGCAAAATTTTATCTCCGGAATATCTTTTGTTGATGGTAAACGAAAAAACAATTTCCTTCCATCCATTTGGCGTAAGATTGCCCAGATCAAACTCTTTTTCCGAAGTGATAAAAATATTCGGATCCTCCGCCACAACATTAACTTTTGCCTCTTTTGCCGTGCCCAGTCCTTTGTTTTGAATTATCGCCTTTATTTCAATCCCTTCCCCTAAATCAATACTCTGATTTTCGTTGACCACCGCAATCTCTTTCATTCCCACTTCCGCTACCGCCAATTCCAGCGAATGAAATTTTTCTGTTCGGATAATTATTTTCTGCGGTTCCGCATCAAATCCATTGGCTTCCGTGACAGATAACATAAACTCCAGCTTGCCGGATTGAATATTCCTATTCGTCTCGATCGGTATTTCGAAAAAATCCATCTGCTGAGCGGGAATATTATGCCAGCTGTCACTATCAACATTATTGTAAATAAGGTCAATAGGCACAGCTGTGGCTATATCGAATTTAGTCGGGCGTTTAGTATCATCGTTTTTGTTTTTTTTAGACTGAGACCAATCATGAGTGGAAAGCTTACCCTGACTATTAGATAAAGTTTCTTTGATTAAGTCCAGATTTGCTCTGACATTATAAGCTTCTCCTTTGCCGTCATTAAATACTGCAACTAAAACTGCTCCTTTTTCTTCGCCATCAAGCACACCATTATCATTATCATCGAAAAAATCGATAACCGTTGCGATTAAATTTGGCGGGTATTGAGGTTTTGGCGGTAGATCAATTAATAGAAACTCCGCAGGTTTTTGTGGTTCCACATTTGATTTTGAACCCAAATAAACATCGGGGTCAAAAGGTTCGTTGGGTAATTCATTTAAGCGGTCTTGAGCATCTTTAAACTCAGGTCTAATAGAAAGACATTTCTTAAAACACCAAACCGCTTCAGGTAACATTTCTTTCATATTGTAGGAAAGTCCACAATTATAGTAGGCATCAACAGTTGTGCTAGATGTTTTCATTTCTCGTAATAATTCTATGCTTGCAACATAATCATTGAGAGCAAGATCGTAGTCTCCCTTCATATAATGAGCATTACCTCGTAGCCTTAAAGCGGAACTGTCTTTTGGATCTATCTCTATTGCTTTGTTATAATCCTCAATTGCTTTTATGTAATCTTTTTGTTCATAATAGAAATAACCTCGAGATAAATAAGCGGAGCTATCTTTAGGCTCTAATTCTATAGCTTTATTATAATCCTCTATTGCCCTAACATGGTTTCCTTGTGCGGAATAAACATCGCCTCGTTTCTGCAAAGCAATGCTATATTTAGGATTTAACTCTATTGCTTTGGTAAGATCATCAATTGCCATGGCAAAGTCTCCTTTCACCTTATAGAAATTACCACGCTGAAAATAATTATCGGCATTATATGGATTCTTATTAATTTCTTCATCAAAATGCTTAATGCCACCTGGAAAAAAACCCAATATAATACTACTATGCAACTCAATTTCTTTGTTATAATCTTGAATTGCCTTGACATATTCCTTTTGAGCGTAATAAGCGTCGCCCCGTCTCCAATAGTGATTATCTTTAGCATCTAATTCTATTTCTTTGGTATAATCCTGAATTGCCTTTACATAGTCCTTTAGCGCAAAGTAACAATCACCCCGCCCCTTATAAGCATCGTCACAATTCGGATTTAACTCTATTGCTTTGGTATAATCCTGAATTGCCTTGGCAAAGTCGCCTTTTTCATCATGGGCATTACCCCTCCTGCAATATAAATAATAACATTTCGGATTTAACTTTATTGCTTTGGTATAATCCAGCATTGCCATATCATAATCTGCTTGAACATAATCACCTCTACTATTTTTTAAAAAATCAAACAAGCTCATAGGTTTATGTCCTTGAACAAAATAAACTTCACCCCTTTCTAAATAGGTAACCCATAAATTGGGGTTCAAATTTATGGCTTTAGTATACATTTCTATCCTTCTTTTATTTAACATATCGCTTGTTATATACTGCCCATCGCATTGTAAAAGATACGCCTTAGCAAAACTACCCTGCGCTGACTCGGGCGACAACCTCAATATTTTTCCCATGATAGCATCAATTTCCGCTACCACAACAGGCCGAAAACTCATTTTCTTAATAGCACTCTCAAAAAGTTCCTCAACTTTTGCCGCCTTGTTAGCGTCATTTTTTATTTTCTCAGCATCCGCATACCCTGACCATAAACTACTCATAAAAATTACCACAAAAACCAATTTCAAAAAATTCATTGTTTACCCTCCAAAAAAAATATAGATATATCTGGGAATATCCCGCTTTCAGGATGATTTTATTTTTTGTAGGGAACGGTCGCGACCGTTCCGACAATATCCCCAATTTGCTTAAAATTCCCCCAACCCCCTGCTCAATGTTGCCAAATTTTGGTAGATTTCATCTATGTATTGAATTTTAGTTTTATCTACCTCGCTGCTAATAATTTTTTCAAATTTTAAATCTTTTGCTCTGCTCCATCTTTCAGATATAAGAAAAATCGCGTCAATATTTTTTCTGACAGATAAATGCCAGTTACATATAAGTCTGTATGGATTATCTCTAAGTTTAGGATCAGTATCCATAATATTTTCAAGAAAAAACTTTGCATTTTCTAAGTCAAAACTTGTCTGCATAGCTCCACTATTAGCATTACGTTCACTTGGATCAATTATACCGATTGTCACATCTTCAGATTTCCTTCCAATAAATTTAGGCAATAAACCATCTTTACCGATAAGAAAATCTTGTAATAATTCACCTGTGAAAAAACCATTTATTTCTGCCGATGACATTGTAGTTATATCCCATTTAGTGGCTTTCAAAAATAATTTTAAACTTACTTTATAAGATGGAAAAATATTGGGAAAAGCGGAACTATCATCTAAAATTAATTCCCCATCCTTTTTAATTTCAGCATTTGACCATCCCTCAATCTTTTCTGGAATAGATTCCAGTAGTTTGCTAAAATTATAATCCTTATTCACATTATGAAAATTTATATAGCACGAATATTTCTGATTTGATTTTTTTTCTAAAGCACAAATTATTTTATTTTTTTCTTTGCTCAACTTTTCATCTAAATCAATTTCAGATTTTGTTTTATTTTTTCTCTTAATCTCAATAAGTATTCTTGTCGAATTCATATTTACAGTAAAATCTATTGGTTTTTCCCCATTTAAACATATGGATTCATATTGTGGATTATATTGATTCAAGCCATAAGCGATATAAAATTCTAATAAAATATTAAAAAAATTGGTAGATTGATCAGATTGACCCAAATTTTTAAATAACTTTTGCAAATCCTGATTAGATTTTAGAACATCAAACATTTTCTCTATGTTTTCTTGCTCAGAAAGTTCAA
>JBDRON010000112.1:0-45981 GCA_043810025.1 Elusimicrobiota bacterium | reverse complement strand
ACCAAAAGTTTGGGTTCAAACCGCAAGTAAATCCGTTAAAAAATCCCGTGCACTAAAATTCAGTTTTCCCCGCAGGCTAGTTCAACACAGGATTGATGTCGTGGCAAGCACGACTTCAATCCTTTAATTCGTTAGGTGTTTATTTTACCAAAGATTATATTCTTTTCTGCCTTTTTCCAGAGTAGCCCATTCCGACTCAACGCATTCTGCAGCAATGTAATATCCAGTTTTTATATTTTTTGAATTATTGAGCAAAAATATCTTGTATCCTTTATCGCCAAATTCTTCCTCATCAAAACTTATCGAAGGTATGTATTTATGAGCTTCCTTATGAGGGGCGATTTTGAAAATAATTGAGTCTCTGTCGATTCCATGTAATACGGAAGGAACATGAAAAATAACAGCTTGAGTAAACTTTACTATAAAATAGTTATCTTCGTCCTCACCTCCCTCAAAGGCAAACCCGACAACTAATTCCCTATTGGTTTGGCGAAATAAACCCAACATGAACCTATCCGGTTGTTTTTCAATAAGTATTCGATTAATTTCTTCGACATTCATATATTTTTACACCTAACAATTATTAAAAGGTTTTTTATTTAATAACCTTTATCGACTTTAGTATTTCTTCAGCACGATTCAAATACTTATCAAAATTTTCTTCCCTTGCTTCGTAGGTCAATTCGTAAATATTTGATTTTTCTGAAAATGTATATCGTTTACATTTTAAATTCATACCAGCTCTTTTACCAGAATAGACATAAAATAAAGCCTTCCTGTCGTTGATGGTGATTTCACCTTTATCTATAATTTGGAAATTTTGTATTTCCAAAGGAGTTAGTTTAAGCCACAGATTAGCAAATTCTTCCAAGCTCATAGGTTTCTTGCTTAAATCGGCAACGGTAACAAGAATTTTTTCTTTGTTCTCGCTGGGCCCCATAATTACCGCAAACCCATACATATCGATAGCTTGCCAATCGGAAGGATAGTTTATCGTATAGTTGAAATATGACGAAGAGCCTGCGAAATTTTTCTGAGTTTCGCAAAAGCTATTGCTCGCGAATAAAAGAAGCAGCCAAAAAGTAATTGTTATTTTCTTCATTTATTTTTTCCTCCTTATAACATAATATTGAGCAGTTTCTCGGATAATATCAAAAAGCTTTAATCTGGTCAATGAAATAAAAATATAAATTGACATAACTACTTGATTTTATTATATTTATCAAGTTAAATAATATCCGGAATTACATATTAGCCAGTTTCTTTTTAATATTCCATGATCAATATACCATGCAATATTTTAGTTCAATATGAAGACATCCTCAAGAAAAAGAAAATAGACATTTTCCTTTACGGAGTATATAAAAAATGGCTTTGCTACTTTCTTGATTTTTGCGGTAAATATTCCATAGCCGGAACTAAAGAGGAGCGGGTACGCTTATTTATTGAAAAACTGCGGGAGAAGAAACAAACTCCGGATCAACAAAAACAGGCAGCCTACGCCGTATCTCTTTATTTTGAAATACAGCAGGATCTCAATTACAAAATCCCAGTCGCGCGCGTCAGCCAAACGACATCATCATCAAATCAGCAACCTTCTCCTGGATCATTACAAACGACAGTATCATCGGTTTTGGAGTTTCCACAGTCGAAATATACTTACGCGGCCCCGTTCACGGTAAAGACTGTCTCCCCTGAATGGGACAATGCCATCGCCGGGCTGGCAGCGGAGATCAAAATGCGGCATTATTCCCGGAAAACTCTTAAGGCCTATGCTCTCTGGACCCGGCAGTTCCGGAAGTTCCTGCGGAATAAACCGCCTCAGGAACTTTTGCCGGCTGATGTCAAGGCGTACCTCACTTACCTTGCCGTAAACTGCCGTGTCTCTGCCTCGACCCAGAACCAGGCATTCAATGCCTTGCTGTTTCTGTTCCGGCATGTTCTCAAGAAAGATTTTGGCGATCATAAGGATGTTCCTCGCGCGAAGAAATCGAAATATATACCGGTGGTCCTTTCCCGGCAGGAAATAGATGCCGTTTTGAAACATTTACAGTATCCCTATAACCTTGTGGTTAAATTGCTGTTCGGATGCGGGCTCAGGTTGTTCGAATGCCTGCAGCTGCGAGTGAAGGATTTTAATTTCGATGCAGGAATTATTACAATCCACGGGAAAGGGGAAAAAGACAGGACGCTGCCTATTCCACGGACAATCGTATCTGAATTGACAGCCCAGCTTGAAGCCGTGAAAAAGCTCCACGACAATGATCTCGCGACAGGCTACACGGGCGTGTTTCTCGATAACCTGCTCGAAAAAAAATATCCCTCCGCCGCGAAGGACTTCATCTGGCAGTGGTTTTTTCCGCAGAAAACGCTTACGCCGATTCCGGCCACGAAGGAGATTCGACGGTATCATCTTCATGAAACGGCTGTCCAGGAGGCGCTTTACGAGGCGGTCAGGCGGGCCAAGCTCACAAAGCGTGTCACATCCCACACCTTCCGGCACAGTTTTGCGACTCATCTTTTGCAAGCGAATTACGATATCAGGACGATTCAGGAGCTTCTCGAGCACAGCGACGTGAAAACCACGATGATCTATACTCACTGCGTACCGAGCAGAACAGTAAAAGAGGCAAGGAGTCCGCTGGATTTTTAACACAAGAACTGATAGGAACAAGCATGGATACCCGATAAAAACATTCGGGTATGACAGGTGAAGGGGGTCCGGCAGCAGGCTCTTTGTTAAGTTGTCATGAAAAATTTCGACGATGACAAGTTAGTCCGAGCTTCGCTCGGAACTTTATCTACCTGTTAGGTATATTTTCTCCCTCTTTTATAAAGAGGGGTAGGGGAGATTTAGACAATATTTATAATTTTCAAAATCCCCCTTAATCCCCCTTTTTAAAGGGGGAAAACTTCAACAACTTCCAAATTCCTATACAGTAAAATAATTTTCAATAACTGTCAATAGCTTGACATTTTGACTTTGTCCCCGATTTTAGCTGGAACCTGATTGGGAGTGTGACTTCACAGGCAACGGGCCGGCCTTTTCCATCATAGGCGGGGGTAAAAACGGCATTTTTTACTTTCCGGAGCGCAGCGGCATTTAAGGCCGGACAACGGCCTTGCAGGATTTTTGCGCTGTATACCCGTCCTTCAGCATCGAGGCGAACTACAATTACAACACGGCCCTCCTTTCCTTCCTGACGGGCAGCGAGGGGATAATCTCCGGGAGTGATAAAGTTGCCAATCCAGTGCGGTTTGCGCGCCGCCTGGGAAGCCGGGCTATATTCACCCTCGCCTTCGCCGTTTCCCCCTTCGCCCTCCAGCAACCCGGTAGCCCGTGATGGAATTTGTTCCAACTCCGGAATATTTTCCGGCGCCGGCTGAGGGGGAGACTGATTTGCTTTCTGCGGAATTGTCCAGGCGGCCGCGGGTTTTGAAGGCCGTCCTCCTGCCGAAGCGGGAAGCGCCGGCGCTATGAAAAAATCAAGTTCCGCAACAATCGGGAGCGGCTCATCTTTTATCAGCAGGTAATAGGACAGGCCGCCGATCCCGGCATGAATAAAAACTGAAAGCACTGTTCCTGCGGCCAGACTGTTGAGAAAAAATCTCATCCGCTCCATCTTACCTCTGTGAAGCAAGAGCTACACGTCTGACACCGGCCTGCTTGATTAGGTCCAGCACCGTCATTACCTGCTGGTAGGAAAGCTTGTTGTCGGCGGCCAAAGTCACTCGCACCCCCGGATTATGTTTTGCTTCCTGGGTCAGCAGGAATTTGAGGCTTTGCCTATCCGTCCGATCTTTCTTGATAAACAACTCGCCTTTCTCATTTATGGAAACCATTAAGCCGGCCGCAGCCGGCGCATCGACGGACGAGGTTTTGGGGAGGTTTATTTTCTGCCCGCTATCCGAGACAAAATGAGCCGTAACCATAAAAATTATTAACAGCACAAGCATTATATCGACCATGGGCGTGACATTAATGCCGGTCACCATTCCCTCATCATTTGTTTCATCGGCGCTCATACCCTCACCTCTTCTTGCGCCTGACGTTGTTTCTTCACCGCCCGGCGCAGATGTCCTTCGGTCTCATCTTTAAGATAGACTTGCAGCAAATGAATCAGACTTTGCGTGTTGGCAAACTTTTTCTTCAGATTGGTCTGAAAAACATTGTTCGCGATAACGGCAGGTATGGCTACGAGTATACCGAAGGCCGTGGCGATCAATGCCGAGGAAACACCGGCCATTACCACCGACGCATCCGAACTTCCGCTTACCGCCAGATCGTTAAATGCCTTTATAATCCCAAGAACGGTCCCGAAAAGACCGATAAACGGAGCGTTGTTGCCGAGAGTACCCAGCACAATAAGATTTTTTTCCAGGCGGCTGCGTTCCAAGACAAGACGGGAGGTCATCGCTTCCTCTACTGAAGCCGGGCCTTTAGCCAGGTTATCCAGTCCGGCCAGCGCAACCCGGGCTTCCATACCCTCGGCGTCTTGAACTATCTGCTTTGCGCCTGTAAGGCTGCCTTCCACAAGAAGCCCGGTAAGCTTGTCAAGTAATTCCGGGAAGTTCAGCTTGTTTTTCCTAAATACCCACCAACGTTCAAAGATGACTCCCAAAGAAATCACGCTTGCCGCCAGAAGAAGCCACAACACCCAGACATCGCCCACAAGGGCAAGTTTCTTGAATATCTCGATCATGGATAAACTCCGTGCCTTTCAATTTTTTATCGACTCTTCTACGGTCCTTACAATGTTATTCGCCGTCAAATTTTCTAACTTGTAATAATTTCCGCCAAGAACCGCGGCAATCTCCCTGGCTTTATTAAAACTTAGCATTCCGGATTCCGGATCAATCACGATGGAATTGATGCCGGCAGCTCTTATCTCCCCGGCAATCTCTTTAACCTCCTCAAAAATATTGGCCTTAGCCAGACCAGCATTGGCTTTCCCGTCGGAAATAAGGACCAGAAGGGGTTTGATTTTGATATTTTTTCTTAATTCGTTTTGAAACAACTCGTAGCTGGCCAATAAACCTTTTGCTAAGGGCGTCTTGCCGCCGGTCGGGAGTTCCTCAAGCCGTTTTTTTGCCAGCTCAATGCTTGAAGTCAGCGGCAGCAATACTTCGGCCTCAGCGCCTTTAAAGGCCACCAGGCCCACCCGGTCCCTTTTCTGGTAAGCGTCGATCAAAAGGGAGAGGATCGCGCCTTTTGTTTCGATCATTCTCCGGTTTGCGCCCATCGACCCGGAGGAGTCAACCACGAAAACGATCGCATTGCCGACTTTCTTTTCCCGGACTTTCTGGCGGATATCGCGGTGTTCAATCACTACGGCGCCGCCGCTTTTGCGGTTTTCCGTTCTCTCCTTCTGATAAAGAACCGCCGCCCGCAGCGTGGCATCGAAAGCAATATCGCCCGGTTTCCCGTTCGGTATCCGGCTGCGCACATACCGTCCGGATTTTGAATCAGTCTTTGTCTCACTCCTTCTTCCCGAGCCGGCCCTGAGTATTTTATCCCTCGGCTGCTCCAGCTTTTTTATGGAAAACGGTTCCCCCGTCTTAAAATTGGTTTCCGACGGTTTATCGGGGGTTGACTCTTCGTTTTTTTTTTTCGTTTTCTTCGCCGCTTTCCGCATCCGGCGGCTTTCTACCTTTTTGCTGGCGGTTATCTTCCTGCTGCTTTTTAATCGATTGCTCTATTTTATCCTGGTCAAGCTGCGGCTGCTGGAACGGTTTTCTTCTCATCCGGTGCGGCAGCACCAGCTCCGCCGCTTCTTTAACATCTTCTGCCGTAACATCTTTTCTCTGGTGATAGGCGGCTATCGTCTGCGCCGTCTTGACCATGGCGATATCCGCCCGGTGGCCGTCTACCCCCATGTCAATGGCAATCCGGGTGATGAGTTTCAGGATATCATCGGAATAAACCACCTGGGCAAATAGCTCCTGCGCCTTAACGATACCCCGGCGCAGTTTTATCTGTTCCGGCTCGCATTCCTTTTCAAATCCGTGGGTTGATTTTTCGTATTCAATACATTTTCTTACCACTTCCGCTCTTTGCTCAGGGTCGGTCAACCCGTGAACTTCTACGCAGAGCCCGAACCGGTCCAGGAGCTGCGGCCTCAGCTCCCCTTCTTCAGGATTCATCGTGCCGACTAAAATAAATTTAGCCGGATGAGAGTAAGAAACCCCTTCCCGCTCGACATTGTTCAGCCCCATAGCCGCGGCATCCAGGAGGATGTCTACCAGGTGGTCATCAAGCAAATTTACCTCATCGACGTAAAGTATCCCGCGGTTGACTTCAGCAAGAAGCCCGGGGTCAAAATGTTTCTCGCCCTTTTTTATCGCTTTTTCTATATCCAGGGTTCCCAGCACCCGGTCCTCGGTTGCGCCAAGCGGCAGGTCCACAACCTTCATTTTTCTTCTGGCAACAGGCAGTTTCCCGCCTTCTTCAACCCTCTCCCGGCACACTGCGCACATTTCGTGCGTATTGTGCGGATTACAGCCGAACAGGCAATCTTCAACCACAGCCATCTGCGGCAGTAAATCAGCCAGGGCGCGCGCCGCGGTGGACTTGGCCGTCCCTTTCTCGCCCCGGATCAGAACACCGCCTAAAAGAGGGTTGATCGCGTTTAAGATCAGCGCCTTTTTCATCCTTTCCTGGCCGACAATAGCCGTGAACGGAAATATTGTTTTCCGGCAGCTCATTTTTTTCCTCCTGCCGGCAGATAATCATCAAGATTAAAATGTGCTCTGCCCGCCCACTCTTTAACATCGGTTTTCGTCATTATGTCAACACTGCCGCCTTGGTATTCTCCCTTCACATCCCCCATTTTTTCCTCCATCCAGCCTTCAATTTCCAGATAAATGTCCTTTAAATCCTTTAACACCTGCGGGTCGGCTTTCCACAAACCGCGCTGTTCCGCTTCCAAAAACCGGCGGGCAAGCTCTTCAAGCGCCCAGGGATTGTTTTTCTCGTAAAATTCGCGCAGCTCTTTATCCAGGACATGTTTTTTTGTCAACTCATCGAAAATCCAGTCCTCTACGACACCGGACGTAGCATCCCATCCATAAACCGCCGCGGCCTTATGCGCCATATCCTGCGCGCCTTTATACCCATGCTTTTTCATCCCTTCGATCCACTGCGGGTTAAGCAATTTCACCCGGACTACGCGCTCTATCTCTTCGCTCAACTCGCGCACTTTCGGGTTCGCCGGGTCTTTGGTATCCCCCCAGAGCACTTTTGGCGTTGAATTGGAAAGCGCCCGGACCGCCGCGGTCATCCCGCCCTGAAAATCGTTGTAACAGCAGCCGAGAGGGTCGGTTTCGTCGGTTTCCACCTTATGGAATACTGTTGTGATAGTCTTTAAATTATGGACAAACTCGCCGTAAGACTCCCGGCCAAAGACATCCTGGCCGTAAGCAAACCCTCCGTGTTCGATAAAAGTTTCGCCTAAATCTTTTATCGTTTTCCAGGCGCTTGCCGCGATCATCAGTTTTATCCCGTTGCCGTAAGCGCCGGGCTTTGCGGCAAAGATCCGGAAAGTCGCCGCGCGGTTAAGCGCTTCGTCATCCGGTTTGGAATTATTTTCTCTCGCGGTTCTTTTATAGTCGTTTACATTTTTAAGAATATAATTCTGCGCCTCGTCTTCTTTAAGGTTTGCGATCATTACCACAGCGCTGTCGAGCAGTTCAACCAAGTTCGGCAAGGTGTCCCGGAATATTTCGCTTGTCCTGACGGTAACATCAATCCGCG
Organism: Elusimicrobiota bacterium; assembly: GCA_043810025.1. Classification (GTDB taxonomy): domain Bacteria; phylum Elusimicrobiota; class JBDRON01; order JBDRON01; family JBDRON01; genus JBDRON01. The sequence goes on along the minus strand of JBDRON010000112.1, from coordinate 38,228 downwards.
GACGGCCTAACTCCGGCAATGGCACAGGTTCAACCCCGGTCACCAGGCCGCTTTCGTTCCAGACCGGCCGCGCGCCCAGCAAATGCAGTATCTGGGCCAGTTGCTCACCGTCTGCCCGGTAGGCGTCCAGACTCCACAACACCATCCCGATTTTTTCCGGGTATTTGTTTTCTTCGCTCACATATTTATTCAATATTTCATCAGCCAGTCTCATGCCGATTTTATATGCGGCTTTAGTCGGTATTTTTCGCGGGTCAATGCTGTAAATATTCCTGCCCGTAGGCAGAACGTCAGTCTTTCCACGCGTTAATGTCCCGCCCGGTCCCGGGCTGATATACTTTTTGTCCAGGGCCTTATTTATCTGCGGTATCTCCCGCTCTGTTTTCATCAGGTTCGGATATAGTTTGTCTTTTACCCAGGCCAGCAGAACCAGCAATCGGTTAATCTTTGCTCTATCGAATTTAACACCTTTAAACTGAAGGGCCATAAAGTCTTCATCAACACGGTTACTGCTTAAGACATTTTCCACAAGAGAGAAGGCGGTTTTTTCGCATTCCTCAAGCAGCTCCGCTGCTGATTTACCCTTAATCATTTCCTGAGGGTTTTTAACAATCTCGTCATAGTTTAAACCCAGGATTTCCAGGATACATCTCCTGATTGACGGCACGCTCTCGTCATACTTTAAGACCGCCAGAATCATTTTTGCTGTTTTTTCAATATTGTGTGTTTTGCTCAATATATGCAGTCCGTCGTTTATGTTTGAATCCCGCAACAGGAACAATTTGTCATGTAATTTCCGGACAGCTTCGTCTTCTTTCATTTTTTCGACAGGATGCTTTTCGCAGGTATGGAACAGTTTTAATTTTACCGCGAGATCGCGTAGATCATCGAACAATATTTTTTTTCTGCCGTCTTCATTCAACAAGGCCGCGTTATTATACTGGGCAAGCAAATCATCCAATTCCGCCAATTCGTCATACAATTTTGCCGGCTGCATATACGGGATGATATGGTCCGTGACGACGGCGTAAGCGCGGCGTTTTGCGATGATCGCCTCGTTGGGATTTTTGCTCGTGTAAATATAAATATGCGGGACCTCGCCGGTGATTATCTCGGGAAAACAATCGGCGCTCAGGCCGCTGGCCTTCCCCGGCAAAAACTCGATATAACCATGCGTGCCCGTTGAAATAATAAGATCCGAATTTTCCTGTATCCATTTGAACCCGGCGTAACACTGGTGCGTAGGCGGTATTTCGGGATTATGGAGTATTTTGCAGACTTCCCCGTCGCAGCGGCCGCCGTAACAGCCGCGCTTGGGTTCAGCCAGCACCTTGATATTGCCGAACGTTAACCCGGTAACTACAATTTTATCGCCATACACCATGCTCTTGCCCGGCGGCTCGCCCCAGTTTTCCAGCATTTTTTTCCTGTTTACCTCCGATAATTGATTGAAATACTGAGCATATTTAGCCGGCTCGATGAACACCGCAGCTCCGCCTTTATCAACTATTTCTTCAACGGTAGTCCAGCGGAACTCGCTGACCGCTTTTTTGTTTAGAAATTCATCCGTCAACGCCTGGCCGTTTTCCGGCATATTTTCTATCTGATAACCTTCCCCGGCCAGATACTTCATTAATTTTACCACGCTTTCGAAGGAATCCAGCCCGTTGGCTCCGCCCAGCGAAGCCTCGGTTCCTGCACAGGGGTTGTTATGAAGCAAAATGGTAATTCTTCTTTGACTCTTCGGCAGCTCCGTCAACCGTAACCAATTTCTTATCCGCCGCACTAAAAACTCTATCCGTTCCTTTACCGGCAGCGATGAGCCGTATTCGCCTTTGCTTTCGCTGTCTTTGGCGAAGATAACAGTCGGCTCAATGGTGCCGTTAAATTCAGGCTGGGCTACCCAGTAAATCTGATTCATCGCCGTTATACCCTGCGGGCTGCCGCGCCATTCCGCTTCACTTCTGCCGCTTGAAGAGATGGCCTGAAAAACCGGCGCGTCGATTAAATCAAGCGCTGTTCTGTGATCCTCAGCCGTCATCTCTGTTTGAAACAGGAAAGATGAAACACAGTTGATTATCACATCGGTATTTTTCAACTGATTCAAATCTACGTTATAGCCCGGGCAATCCAGGCTTGAATGTTCCTTCTGTTGCGAGAAAACCGGCACAGGAATTATTTTGTGTTTTTCCAACTCGTAAATTAAGGCGTCTATGCCGCCTAAATTATTTTTTGCAATCTGGTGCCGGGAAAAAAAGATACCGGCTTGATGGCGCTTTTTGCTTCCCGGGCCTTTCAATTTACTCTTTTCGTACCAAGCCAGATATGCGGCGATATTTTTATGGATAACCTTGCTGTCCGGATGATAAAATCCTGTAAATGACAAATTTTGGGTCATAATTTTATAACTCCTTTATAAATCAATATCAGCACGATAAAGATCAGCCGGGAAAGCATGGTAAGCGCCGTGGAAGTTGTGGCGATTTTAACGCCGAGTTTTGTCCCGAATATTGAAATACTGCGCGACATACTGCCCCGCAGCGTATAAAGCGGAATCAAGAGCAAACTGCCCAATATTACGGCAAGCGCGGCGTCAATAGCGGATATGGTATTTTTGGTTAACAAAGAACCGATCGCCGAGGCTCCCGCCACCGGGCTGAAAATAAATGTTGAAACCGGCAGCGCCAAAACAGATGGCAGCCGCAGAAATTCGTTTATCGGTTTTACTGCTTTTTCAAAATATACAGTCAATCCCGCATTGAGCGCAAACAGGATCATGAAGGTAACCGAGATATACACCGCGCTTAATTTCAGAAATGTCTTTAGCTGTTTTTGGCAGGAAAGTTCTATTTCCGGCTTTGGGTCGTTCAATTGAATAAAATCGTTTTTAATTCGATCATTGCTTTTGCTGAAACGTAAATAGAGATAGATGTAAAAATATTTAATCACCGCTGCCGAGGTGAAGCAGAGAAAATAGATCAGGCCGGCTTTCAGCCCGAGTATCGGCATAATTACCGGGAACTGGTAGGTGAATATTTCTTTTACCGTTACGGAAGCGCCATTCAACAAGGCCCCTAAATAAGCCTCCTCTTCACTGATGATTTTCTTTTGGTGAAACTCAGAAAGCATGACATTGGCGCTTAAAGCAGAACCAAAGGCCAAAACTGAGGCCGCGGCAGCCTGTTCCGGCAGTTTTAAAAAATAAGTTACCGGCCTGCTGATCTTGCCTAAGTAGGAAAGAAAGCCGTTTTTAATAATGAGATAGGTAACTGTCAACGAACAAAACATGACAAAAACAGTTTTCGGCACAAATTTCAGCATCTCGTTTATCGTTATCTGCAGTGTTTCCATTGTTTAATCATCGGACAGCCTTGCCGTATCACGATTCCTTGTTTATTATTGAAACCGGAATAATATTCAGAAAATTACCTTTACTGCTGCGTCCCAGCTCAGCTTCTATACCATAAATATCCCTGATATTTTCAATACTAATCACCTCTTCCGGCCGGCCGGAAGCGAAAATCCGGCCTTTTTGAAGCATTATTGTTTTCGTGCTGTATCTTGCGGCCAGGCTCAGGTCGTGCAGTACCATTACTATCGCCAGGTTGTTTTCCTCACTCAAAGCTTTAATCAGGTCCAGTATTTCGATCTGATGGTTTATGTCCAGATGCAAAGTCACCTCATCTAAAAGAAGAATCTTTGGCTGCTGAGCCAGGGCGCGGGCGATGATCACTTTCTGATACTCGCCTCCGGAAATCTCGGTGATCAGCCTGTCGGCCAGAGGAGCGATTCCGGTACGGTCAAGGCATTGATCGACAACAGCTCGATCATTTTCATTTTCTGTGTCAAATCTCCCCTGGTGGGAATACCGGCCCATCAGCACCAGGTCGTAAACCGTAAAAGGAAAAGAAACAGATGAAACCTGCGGCACAACACCGATATTTTTTGCCACTTCTTTGCTGTTCATCCGCAAAATGTTCAGATCATTGACCAGCACGGCGCCGGTTTCCGGTTCCAATTTTTTGTTCATGCATTTAAGAAGGGTCGTTTTCCCGGAGCCATTGGGGCCGATAATACCCAGTATTTCCCTTTCTTTTATTTCCAAGGAAATTTTTTCCAGTGTTTTTACGCTGTTATAAGAAAAACTTAAATCATTTATTTTTAATTCCATTTAAAATCCCGATAACTTTTTTCTCTTGCGCAGCAGAAACAGAAAAAACGGCACCCCGATCATGGCGGTAATAATTCCTACCGGCAGTTCGGTCGGAGAGATCAGGGTCCTGGCAAAGGTATCTACCCAGACAAGAAAAATACTGCCGCCTAAGCAGGAGGCCGGGAGAAGAAAACGGTGGTCGGGGCCGATAAGAATTCTCATTATATGCGGGATGATTAATCCGACAAAACCAATAACTCCGCAGGCCGCGACAGCGCCCGCGGTTACAAAGGCGGTCAACACAAGGATAATTTTTCTTGTTTTCTCGACATTCACACCGATATCCTGCGCCTGTTCTTCACCTAAAAGAAGGATATTCAGTTCCTTATAGAAAAACAGCAGGCCGATTGTTCCGGAGAAGATGACCGGGATAACAATCTTCACTTTACTCCAGCTGCTTGCCCATAACCCTCCCATCAGCCAGAAGACGATCTGGCGCAGTTCTCCTTCTTCCGCCGCATATTGAAGAAATGAAGTAGCTGCTGAGAAAAAAAGCGACAGGGCTATGCCGGAAAGCAAAAGCGTCTCGCTGGAAACCTTACGGCCTGTTTTTGCAACATAATAGACGATAAATATCGTCAGCAGAGAAAAGAAAAAGGCCACCGGCATTATCCAGCTCTGCGAAGCCTTAAGAATTATCACCAAAGAAGCGCCGAAGGCTCCGCCGGACGACACCCCGCAAACATAAGGAGAGGCCATCGGGTTTCTAAAAAGCGCCTGCATCGAGCAGCCGGAAATGCTTAAGGCGCAGCCGACAAGGAGGCCCAAAAAAATCCTTGGAAGCCTGACATTCAATATAATCTCCTGGAAGTTATCCGGCCAGACCGGAGTTATTTTTATAATTTTAGAGCAGAGAATTTGCACTACCGTCCAGATTTTGATCTGCACCGGGCCGATGGTCAAAGCAATCAGGAAGGTCATTAAAAGCCCCAGACCGAGAAGCGCAAGAAGTAATTTTTTTTTCATTTAGAAAATAACTCCGGATAAAACAGTTTTGCATATTCTTCCAGGCCGTCGAGGCAGCGTGAAGTATAACCGGTATAATATGATTTGCTTGGGAAGATCTTTCCTGACTTTACCGCCTTAATATTTTTCCAGCCGTCTCTTCCTTTAATCTCGGAAGGTTTTGTGCCCCATTCTTCCACGATGATGATCTCCGGGTTTTTCTCAATGATGAACTCCTGGGAAAGAAGAGGAAAAGGCACCGGCTCGTCTTTGGCGATATTTATCCCGCCCGCCCTGCTGATTAACTCATCGGTCAAAGAACCTTTCGCCCTGGTCTTCCCTAAGGCGCTTTGTTCAAAATATACCAGGGGCTTGTTTTTCACCCCTTTCACTTTCGCTTCCACCCTTTGTATTCTGGCTTTCATTTCATCAACAATTTTTTTCGCTTCCTTTTCCTTTCCGACAATCTTTCCGATATCCGTTATAAACCCCATAATACCTTCAAGATCATAAGTCTTTGTGCCATAGACATTTAACCCTTTATCTTCTAGAATATCTCCCTGAGCGCCCCAGCAAAAAACCAAATCCGGCTTAACCCCCAAAATCATCTCTAAATTGATGTTACTGCCGATACTGCCTCCGACCACTGTTTTGTTCCGGAGAAAGCTATTATACGCCCCATCTCTTGGCAGCCTGCCAACAGCGATAATCCTCTCCGCCTCACCCAGGTCACAAAGTATTTCCGCAGGATACGGGCTGAGACAAACAACCCGGCCGGGCAAAGTGCGGGAGGATTGCCCGAATAAACAATTTGTGGCCAGAGAACAGCTTATTACTAATAATAAACCAAGCCGCTTTATTTGTAACAGGTTAGCCCACAGAAGTAATTTAAAATCTTTTTCCTCTCCCCTCCTGGTACCTTTTATTGGCCTCATTAGAATTTCCTGCTTAGGCTGAGATTAACACCGAATGTTCTCTTTGGCGACAAGTAGTATTGATAATACTCTTTGTCAAATATATTGTCACAGGTAAATGATACTGTGGGAACATATCCTGAAATCTCCCTGCGGTAAGACACTTTTGCATCGACAAGGAAAAACGGGTCGTATCCGCCGAAAACGCCTGTAGTCGTATCAGAGTTATCATCCGCGCTATATCTCTTTCCAATATACCTGCCGATTATTCCGGCCTTCCAGCCATCGCAGCCATAATCTATACCCGCATTAGCTGTTGTTTCCGGTATGCTGGGTATTTTTTTGCCTTCCGAGGCCCGGTTTGCCGGGTTTTCCACAACCTCAGTCGTCATCGCCGTGCAGTTGGCAAATGTTGTAAAACGTTCCGACAACTTTGCTTTTAATTCGAACTCCAACCCCTGACTTTTTGCTTTGCCGATATTCTGCTTCTGGGTTATACTGCCATAGTAAGCGGCATCGCCGTAATTTTGCAGGTTGTAGGCGGAAAGTTCACTGCCGCTGAAGGTCTTGGTATAAATGTAGTCGCTCATCCGGTTGTAGAAATAAGCTGCCTTACAGGAAACGTTACCGGCAAATGACTTTTCCAGGCCGAGTTCGCCGGAGACGACTTTTTCCGGTTTCAAATCCTGGTTTGGCAGGGAGGCCCGCCGGACGCCGGAGGAAGTATATTCCCATCCTGAATACAACTCCGAAGAAACCGGCCCGCGAAACGACTGTCCGATTGAAGCCTTTACCCGGCTGTCCTCGCCGACTTTATACACCAGGGAAACTCTCGGACTGAAATTGTTTTCCTCCCGGTCGGCAAAAGTAAATATTTTTGTGGTGCCGCTTTTTATAATAAAATTGTATCCGTCCGAGGCCTGCCATTTGTCGTAGCGGCCGCCGAGATAAACAGTAAGCGGTTCAAATAAGCCTATTTCGTCCTGCAGGAAAAACCCGGAAGTAGTTGTTTTTCCCTTTTGATTCTGAGTCATACCCGTTCTGCTGTTCTGGTCCTTCCAATCGGACAAGTTGTGCTGTTCCAATTCATATTCTGTGTTTTTGAACTCCGCGCCTACGGTTAAAATCTGCTGCCTGGGGAGCGGTTTGGCTGCTGATAACTCTGCGCTTGTTTTTTTATTCCCGCTCGGCTGGACATAGGCTGCGCTAAGGGAAGGCTGCACCCACCAGTAAGCATTTTTATCATAGCTCACATACCCTTTCAGGCTGACATCGCTTACTTTTGCCGCGCCGGAAAAATTGATCAGGTCAATAATATTCCCGCCGTAACTGCTTTCAAAATTAGCGCCGGTAAGCCCCGTCATCCGTTTCCAGTTCGCATCCGCCTGATCATAGAAATAAACCGTGCCTGTTTTAACTTCATTGCCGGACGAATCTTTCAGATAACTCCGGCCGCCCTCATACCCGTATTTATAGTCGGTTCTGGTGTAATCTATCCGGAGATTGGAGTCTTTAGAAAATTCATGGCCCAGTTTTAAATTATAGGCCAGGTCGTGGTAATAATTCTTTCCGGTATCTCCAATCAGGAATGTTTTACTGCCGTATTTATCCGTCGTGGCCTCTGCGCCTGTTACTTCTGTTCCCGATGTCGGTTTTGTTGTTTGAGACGTTGCCGCCTTTACCGTCAGGTTGCTCACATAACCGTCAGTCTGCCTTTTTCTTGCCGAAGCCGCATAGAGCCATTTGTCCGCCCGGCCCGAAGAAAGCATTTCATAGGATTGACTGTTATCTGTTTCAAAACCTGTATTAATTTTTACTTCAAGTTTTTCTTTCGGCTTGCCGGTAATGACATTTACCACGCCGCCCATCGCGTTCGAACCGTAAAGGCTGGAAAAAGGGCCTTTGACGACTTCTATTCTTTCGATCAACTCCAGAGGGAACCTTCTCCAGACGTCATCGCTGACCGGCTGTCCGTCAATAAGTATCAGGTTCCTGTTTGTGCCATAAAGGCCGCGGATATTTATTGACGGCATGATATCGGCAAATCCTTTGCGTTTCAGGTCATAGACACCCGGAATCATTCTAACCGCTTCATCCAGATCCTTTACATTCCTCTTCTTTATTTCATCTTTTGTAACCACATCAACACTTCCCGGAGCATCCAGAATTGTTTTTTCGGACTTTGTCGCAGTAACTACTACCTCGTCAAGCCCAAAGGAAGGTGGTTCTTTATTTGTTTTTACTTCTGAAAAACTAAGTTGCCCGGACATTATTACTAAGCATCCGGTAATTAAGAGTTTAAACATATTTTTTCTTGGCACCGTTTCCTCCTTGTATTTTCCGGCATTCTCTTCGCCTGTTTAAAGACGAACCAACTACATACTATTGTAATAATCGTGCTACGATTGGACAAAAAAAATATACTACCCCGTGTCTGGCGCCGCAGTCAGTCTTAAGGAATTGTGCCTTACACCTTTAGCTGCTTTTATTTTAGAAAGTTCATTTTCCACAATAGATGCCGGCATTACACCTCCCCCTACTGCATACGTTTATTGGAATTGTAATACTTTATTAAACAAATGTCAAATACTTTGATCTAATATTAGGGGACGGAGTTAGGTAATTAGGTTAATGTTGTTCTGCTTAACGAATCTTTCCCAACGCCCAATCACCTCACTGACGAAGGCCCGCTAATCCCAAAATATCAAGACAGACACCTTACCCTGTTTTTCATTAAGTTGACAAGTTGACTCCTAAATGCAGGCACATAACCGGCAGTGGAAAGTGGTGCGACGAAAGCACACCGCTTTCCACTGTCCGAGTTGATGGCGTTGTTATGCGATTTTGCCAAACTGGCTACTCTTTAATGTAAATGGCCAGATATGTGATTGTTGGCTTACCGATTCCCAAGCAACCTGGCTGCTGGACTTGGAATACGGAATGAAGCTTGTAACCACTCTGAGCTTGATTTGTAAATCGCTGCTCCAATTGAGCAATTGCCTTGCTTGAAAACTCAGCGCCAATTGGTTCTATTTTGTATTGCATGCCTCCTCCTTTGTTTATGGCAGATCAATTCCACCAGCTCCAGGTCGACAACGGCAAAGCCGTTTTGCTGTCAATTTCAATCCTTTTACCAATCCCTTTTCACGCAGCGCCAATTCGGCATAGTGTGAACAGCTTGGTTCGAATACACAACGGTTTCCAAGCTTTGGCAAGATTCGACGACGATACCAACGAATAGTCTGAGCGGACCACTTTAACCACAAGGGGCTCAAACCAGATTTGCAGCTACCCTAATAATCGTAATGAAAATCGGTGTTTATAAGATACTTTCACTAAATGCGGGATATAAAACAAATACTGAAGAAGCTTCAATGCATTTCGGTTTCCATCTTGAATTTAACAAGTTCGGATTTGGGTACGCTTATGTGCCCGGCACATATTTGAATAATATCCAAAGATTAAGCATATCATATAAATTGTAATAGTAGTATGGGACTCCGAACGAGATCTCAACTTAAAAATCCAAAGCTTAATTATCTTACAAAAAAATCAGGAAAATTCGATCATTTTATGATACTGATTTTCCCTTTTTGTATTTGACCCTCGGCAGAATCGATCACATAAAGATAAACACCGGCCATTATTCCATCCTGGATCTTCCATTCCGCGGTGCCTCCGTCGCTGTCTGCTTTATGTTCAATATTTTCCAGCACTTCTCCGGTCAATTTGTAGATTGTTATTGTTGCTTCCTTCGGTAGATTCCCAAAAAGCATTTTCCCTGTGCTGCCTTTACCTTTCGTGTAAGGGTTGGGATAGATATTGGCTTTCCGGCCATCAACCTCGGTCAGCGTGGTTGGAGCGTAAATAACGGTAAAGACAACGACTTTGATATTGTTTGATGTATCGATCGCCTGAACAGAAATAGTGTTTTCACCCAACGATAAAGTTACAGTTGTGTTCCAGGAAGTCGTTCCCACGGCTGACTGCCAGCTGCCGCTGCCCACCCGCGCTTCTACCTTGCTTAACCCCGCATTGTCCGCCGCCGTCCCGCTGACCCTGAGGCTGGCATTATTAACTGTCGCCCCGTTCGCTGGCGAGGTGACGGCGATAGTCGGCGCGGTTGTATCGGGAGTCAGATCGTTCAAATTTATTTCCAGGTAGTCGATAGCGCTATACTTTCGGTCGGTATTATTATTCCATAGTTCATGTATCCCTAAGCCAGCCTGAGCGGCGACAGTTAAAATATCTTCGGATTTAGCGTCGAAAGAACCTTCCCTTCTCAGATAATCGTACATCACCGAATCGACAGCCACCGGGTCCACGGCAAAGAAAAACATATTCGGCGAATCCGAACCGAATGAAGTCCAGCGGCGGGGGGGCTGGTTATTGTCCGGCCAGGCGCCGTATAAAGCGTCGCCAACGATCAAAACGGTTTTATTTTTTATATGGGTATTGTTGTTGATATCCACGAGAAGATTTTTTGAAGAACTATATTGACTTCCTCCCAGATAAATATAATTATGCATACTATGACTTCCCGAATAAAATCCGTTGATACTGCCCAGATGGTTTTTTAAGGTCAAAGTAATTCCCGTCCCGCCGTGTCTTTTAAACAGGGGTATATTGATCAGATACCTGGCATTAATTAAAACATCGCTGATCTGATGACTCCCTGTATATGTTGTGTTGGTAAAAGTTATCTGCGCGGAAGGATCGGCGCTGTCAAAGGTGGCCAGAGACACATCCGCTCCGTTCCCGTAGTGATCAAAATATTTGATGTTTGGATAATGAATTCCGGTTCTGAACCTGTTGGGAATAAATCTGGTCGCGTCAAAAATCCAAATATCGGTTTCCTGCACCCCGATGGATTTCAACCCGCGGATTATCGAATTTATCGGCTGAGGTATGGCGTCAAGATAGGCATCATTATCGGTATAGGACCCTCCGGTGTTAAAATTTACCTTTATCGCTATTTTCTCCCCGCTTTGGTATAGAGGCAAAATTGCGGTCCAAGCCGCTTCGATGGTTGATGCCCCGGTTAATTCCATCATTCCGCGATCAATCATCCTGTCCACAATGGTTTGGTCAATATAGGCGTCGTCACCATAATAAGGACAGCCGGAAGTGCAGTATGTCCAGTTGGTGGCCCGGGAATCGTAAACGCTGACCACCCGATGCGGTGAAGAGATAGACAAACCTTTCGGTACGAGCGAGATGATCAATAAAACAATCACTGATATCCCCAGGCAATATTTCAATAAGATTTTTCTTTTATGTTTTAGGATATGAATAATGTTATGGAAATAGAAAGCTGCGGCGCAGCTAAATAAACCCAGGTTCAGGGCGGCGGCTTGCTGGCAGGGGTAGGCCATCCGGGTAGGTTTTAATCCGCTTCTCACTACTAACCACAGTAAACTTGTTGAACCAACAAAAAACAAACTTTTCCCTGCTTTCCCGGTTAATTCTTTAAGCCAATTCATCATCCGGTCAACCTCCAAAAATTTTTTTCAGGCATAACAAACTTTTTTACGCTATGGTTACCGCCTTTTACGGATTGCTTATTTTTTTACATTACAATATTATTTTGAATAATAGACAATAAATTTCTTAAATCCCAAGAACCGCGATTGATTTTATTCCTTAGGCAAAAACAGCTTTAGAGCTGAAAAAAATGTCCGATGATCGTTTCGGAATAACCCGTCGAGACAGCGCGCAACCATCCTCTCAGGCCGTCTTAAGAACTTACTGCCTTCTCCAATTCGATAAATTTTATACCGCTAAACTCTTTTGTAATTCCCTGCATTTCGTTCTGGCCGTCTGATATGTCTGAAATATATCCCTTGTCGCACTGCAAATCCTCAGGATTAGTTCATGCGCATGTTCAATTATTCGCCCAGCTGTTTGAATAAATTGCCACCGAATGGTCCGGATCGTTTTCTTCGCCCACTCTTTCGGAAATAAAAATATCTTCGACGCAATAAACAAATTATAAGCTAAGATCCCTATCCCAAACCATACCGCATTAGCCGCGAAATTTCCCGACGGCATATACTCCAGATTAAACCACTGCCGACTGGAAGTCGGCAGACTGAATTTTGCTGACTGAAGTCAGCTTTCAGGAAACACCGATATTGTCATTGCGAGCCGAAGGCGAAGCAATCCCGCATTTTCGTTGAAAAAAAATAGATTGCTTCGCCGCTAAACTCCTCGCAATGACTACCTCCAATGCAAACATCATACTAGAAGTTATCGCCTGAAGGCGAGGGAATTAACCCAACCCAAATTGAGGCCTTAAAATCCTCCTCTCAATTTAATACATTCAAGTCCTGAAAGGACGCAGGAATTTAGGCGGGGGTTTCAACTGAACATTAAGCCCTGAAAGGGCGCAGGAAAATAATATGCTGAACGCCGAAAACACCTTCGCCCTTTCGGGGCTTAAATTGTTTTTGACGATCTTAGCGGGGATTTCATCTCCGCCTATATTCCAAAATCTCTTCGGGATAAAAAAATAAAAACAGCAATCACCGCTATGCCAATTATTTTCACCCAATAGGTGAAGATTTTTATCGGCCTTTATCGTTATAAAAATCAATCGCTGTTCTTGGGATCTAAATCTTTTTTCATCACTATATTATCGTTATAATCAAAAATATCCACCCCAAATTTTCTTTTTGCATCTGTTTGTTTCATTTGTATTTTCTTAAACCCGCTTTTAGTATATGCTGCTATAGCTCGTTTGTTTCTAAAAGATGGTGAAATGTAAAAATCTTTTATTCCGTATTTCTGATTTAAATAATTGCAAAGGGTAATTAACGCATCGCTTCCATATCCTAAACCACAGTATTTTTCTGCTCTAAGCCAAATATCAAGGAGAACTATTTTTTTATCTATATTCATTAAATCATAACCAAGGGTCCCAATTTCAAAGTCTTGTACAAAAATAATGAAATTTCTTCCTTTTTTATTTCCATATCCGCTGAAGAAACTTTTATTATAATCTTTGCAAAATTCCCGCCATGTGGGCACCGGATTGTAGGGATAAATTGGTAATCCCATCATTGAAGGAGTTAAATCTGACTTCGCTAACCATAAATATATATTTTTACGGTCTGAAAGTTTTGCCGGTTTTAATTTGATGTTATTACCTGATATTATCATTTATTCTTATAACACCGAAAATCACCGGATTTGCCGGAACGTAGCGCAGGCAAATTCCGGTGCATTGCCTTGTTGGAAGTTTTTATTTTTAGATTGTTATAAATCGGTGCTGTTACTTTTTGCTCGCCATAATTACCGGCAACGCTAACCGTTCTTTTCTTAAGTTAATTAGTTAACAATATTGTATAAAAACTCAGGAACCTAATTTTTCGTATAGTGTTTCGGGTGCGATATCCACTCCGTTTGGCCAAGCAATTGTGCCGCCTTCAATAATTGCTTTTTTGAAAAATTGTAATTTTTTTAACGGTTTGAATACGGGTCCTTTATTAAGATATTCTGAAAAATCGATATTCCCCTCCAATCCATCGTCAAAAACAATATGATAAACATAATTGTTTTTGTATTTAATTTTTTTAACTTCATTCATGTTCCACATATCTCACCTCAAGTTAAGGGAGCAATTTTTTTTATTTCTTTACCGGCTTTACTTAATTTCCAATCATCCTCAAGCTCTGTAGAATGAAGGTCAATCCATTCCCTGATTAGTTTAGTCGCCGTTTTGGATGATAGGGCGCCCCGAATGATGTTGCCACGAAAATCAAAAACAGCTTTTTTTTGTTGATATTCTGCATGCAAATGTGGTGGATTGTGTTCATCATAAAATAAGCGTATCATGATTCCAAAAAATTTAGAAATTATCGGCATTTTGCCCTCCCGATTGAATCAGCGAATTTACCGGAACAATGAACAATGATCCCTAGAAGGACGCAGGAAAAAAATATGCCGAGCGCAAAAAAATACCTTCGCCCCTTCGGGGCTTACATTATTTCGGACAATCTTATCGGGGATTACATCCCCGCCTATATTCCAAAATCCCTTCGGGATAAAAATATAAAAACAGCAATCACTGTCCATAATCAAAGCGAGCGAAAAGTATAGCAATAATCAGTAACAATCTAAAATATTTTCACCCAATAGGTGAAGATTTTTACCTGCCTTTATCGTTATAAAACGAAAAATTAATCGCGGTTCTTAGGCGCTAACTCAATAATTTTCCGCTAATAGTTCAAAATAGGACTGGGGATGAGCGCAGGCCGGACATTTTTCCGGGGCATCTTTCCCTTCATGAACATACCCGCAATTACGGCATTTCCAGGCAACGATTTTATCTTTTTTGAACACTGTATTTTGCTCAATATTTTTCAGCAAAGCCAGATATCTTTTTTCATGTTTTTTTTCCACCAGGGAAATCCTTCTTACGGTCTCCGCTATTTCCGGAAACCCTTCGTTGGCGGCGGTAGCGGCAAACTCCGGGTACATGGAGGCATGTTCGTGATTTTCGCCGGCAGCCGCATTTTTTAAATTTTCTTTGGTAGTTAAAATCTTTCCGGCCGGGAAAGCGGCCGTAAACTCCAGATCACCGCCCTCTAGAAAATTGAAAAACAGTTTAGCATGCTCTTTTTCGTTATCGGCGGTTTCCAAAAAAATAGCGCTAATTTGTTCAAAATTTTCTTTTTTGGCCTGGGAAGCAAAAAAAGTGTAGCGGTTCCTAGCCTGAGCTTCACCGGCGAAAGCAATTAAAAGATTTTTTTCCGTCTTTGTTCCTTTGACGCTTTTCATCTGAATTTCCTCCTTTATTACCCCCTCACCCTCCCCTCTCCCACAAGGGGAGAGGGAATATCGAAGTGCAACTTTCAATTTCCTGTACAAGAAATTTTCGTTACCTTATTTATTTATGCCCGCATGTTGTAATTTATTCAAATAATCAAAAGCCGCCAAAGCCGCTTTGCAGCCCTCTCCGCAAGCCACAATAATCTGTTTTGCTGAAACATTGGTTACATCGCCGGCGGCAAAAATCCCCGGAATATTGGTTTCGCACTTACAGTTGATTACTACCTCACCAGCTTTATTTTTTTCCACATCCGGCACAAAATAAGAAGTGGCCAGCGAACCGATTTCCACAAAAACACCTTCAACAGCTAAATCTTTCATTTCTCCGGCTTGTTCAACTTTGATGCCTTTGACAAATTTATCTCCATAAATTTGTTTTACCATCGCCTGATTCAGGATTACAACTTTTTCACTGTTGATTGCTTTCTCCACCATTACCGGATCAGCCCGAAACTGACCGGCGATATCAATCAGATAAATTTTCCGCGCAATTTTGTTTAGCTGTAAAACCGCATCCAACCCGGAATTCCCGCCGCCAACCACCGCGACATCCTTATCAAAAAAAAGCGGCGCATCGCAAGTGGCGCAGTAACTGAGTCCTTTATTCCTAAATTCATCTTCCCCTTCTACCCCTACCCCCAATTTTTTTGGCCTTCGGCCTGTCGCCACAATCACTGTTTTTGAATGATATTCAGCTTTATCGGAAACAACTTTAATTGCCTCCCCGTCCCTAACCAGCGAATTTACCCTTTCCTTTTCTCTTACCTCAACGGTAAATCGCTCCAAATGCTGTCTAAATTTTCCTATCAGTTCCGGACCGGAAACAAACTGAAACCCGGTATAATTTTCGATATCGCCGGTTAAAGCTGTCTGCCCGCCGACATCCCGGGTAACCACCATAAAATTTAGTCTTTTTCTTGAGGCATAAACGCTGGCCGTAATCCCGGCGGGACCAGCCCCAATAACGATTAAATCGTACATTTTACACCTCCACACCCCTCACCTTTATCCTGTAAGGACTACCCTCTCCCACAAGGGGAGAGGGAAAATCAAGGTGCAATATTCAGAAGCTTTGAAATTTCCTCTCGATTAAACCCGGTAATTATTTTTCCGTCGATATCCACCACCGGAACAGTCATCTGCCCGGATTTTTTGACCATCTCATCAGCCGCAGCATGATTTTTTCCGACATCGATATCCTCAAACGGCACATTCTTTTCCTGCAAAAAATTTTTCAACATTTTACAATAAGGACAAGTCGCCGTGGAATACACCTTTACATTTTTAGCCATTCGTTTCCCCCCACCACAAAAAATTAACCTTCTTTTTCAAAAAGTTCTTTGCCGGCGCCGCAAACCGGACACTTATATTTATCCATCATCGCCTCCGTCAATATTTCGCTTGCATATATGTAGAATATACCTAATTTTTACACATTTGTAAAATTAATCATCAACTATTTTCTGACTTTTTACCACCAGGAGATCGCTCAAGAAAACAGGAAGAACGGCGTCGAAGACAGGATGCGTAGTTGGCCAATCCCCGTAAAAAAGGTGATTGGCCAAGAGGAAGGCCTTCAAAGCTACGCTCGGAACTTTACATATCTGTGCAGTTTTTTTCCCTCTTTTATAAAGAGGGGTAGGGGAGATTTAGACATTATTTTTAATTTTAAAATCCCCCTTCATCCCCCTTTCAAAAGGGGGAACACTTCAACAAATTTCCAATTTCCTATGCAACAAGTTAGTCCGAGCTTAGCTCAGAACTAACTCGTCCCTTGATTCTATATTGATTTCTCAAAGTACCCGGTTCCCTTTCCATCTCTTAATCTTACTGGTGCAATTTTACGCTGATGAAGGAAATAAAAATTACTTTTGGCTTTAAATGTAATCCCGTATACTCCATAGATTATTTTATTGATAAAGTCGTCGATGCTTTCTACCCTGACCGGTAAAGCGCTGTAAAGATTTTCTTTTCTTCTATTTATCTTAATTTCCGGTTTGACGGTCCAGAATAGATTTTCCCAGGAAAATATTTTCCGCGTATCCAGATATTTATCCACGATCAATCTGCATCTCCCCAAATACCTTTGCGCATCTCCGCGGCTTAAATAATCCTTATCCGTAATACTTACTTCCCCGCGCATAGCGGTGAGATCCGCCTCCTCTTTAAGCCGATACTGTATGACATTGAAACCACCGGTTTCACTATCCGTGAATAGCAGATATGGTATCTGAGAGATAAGCATATTCATTAAATCGGGAGTCGATAAAACTGAGGTGAATGCGCTAAGACCGGGGTGATTATGATAAATAGCTAAAATTTCGTATTCATCCACCGTTGGGATGCTCTGTCCAACTCCCAGACTATAAACTACACCCTCTTTACAAAAAACATATTTTTTCCGGCTTGGGATAACTTTTACTTTTCCGCTTTTTCTTTCGATCAAAATAAATCCACCGCCCTCAAACATCAACGGCTGAATACCTTTCTCTTTTAAATTCCCGCTGAGATTATCAAGATCGATACCGGCTTTTTCTTTTATGAAATTATAAACGCTCTGTTCGATAACCGAATAGTCCGGCATTTCCTTTCTGATGAAAGCGTCTTTCTTCAGATCAATTCCATTTCGAGGGTCAATTCCGCTTTTGAATACGACATCTTTGCTCTCATTATCTTCTTTAGCCGTTCCAACATTCCACTTCATCTCCAACTTAGGGTTCTCAGTCAAGGCAAGAGTAATCAGAGCCTTGGTTGAACCATCATTTCTTTCATTTTTTATTTCTATTACATCGCCCGATCTTAGGCACTTTCTTGAATCTACCAAATCTTCTTCAACTTTCTTCTGAAGATTTTTTAATACGTCACCGGTCATTAGATCATTCTTCACCCCTGGCGCCAGGACGGTATCCGCATATAATGTTCGAAAATCTTCGACAAGCTGCTCAAATATTATCCTTTTTGCAAAATAGACTGTTTCCGGGGACAATTCAAATTTTTTCTTTTTTATAATCCCTACTAATCGTAAAAACTCATTTTTCAAATTTTTTTCCGAAACTTGCTGCCCAACTAAATAATCAAAACTTTTCATTTCCACCTTATGTTCTTTCATGAAATTCAGCAGTTCCAAAATTTTTTTCTTCAGCGGCTTGATTTCAATATTCTCCGGACGAAAAATTTCTTCGGCTAAATTTTCCAAATCGGCAATTGTTTGATTTACCGCCCCCTTGAGGGGCAAATCAGTCACCATTTTTTCCTGTTGCTTTAAAACCGCTATTTTTACCGCTAAATCCACTAACAATTTATTTTTTAAACCATCGCTGAATTTCTTGCCTTTATAACGCCCGGCCAGGAGACTTTGATAAAGAACATTTTCTCTCATAAATTCATCTTTTAATCCATATTTATGTTTTAAGAAAAGTCCCAAAGCTATTTTTTCCGCTAGGATATCTCCGACGCCGGAAAACAAATCCTCGCTTGCGAAAATATCCAAGTCTTGGAAGACAAGATATTTCTCCAATTTTGAGCTAAAGGCCGGTATGAAAAAATACCGGTTAGCTATTTTATTGTTAAGCTTAGCGAGAGTCAAACTACTGCCCGGACTGATGCCGAATCCCAGTTCTCCATGAATGAATTTTTCCGCAAATTCGTGAAAAAATATTTTCCGGAGAAGCTCCGGTATCTCCGCGAAGGGAATTTGCGAACTGGCCGTGTTAACCTGTAACAAGTTTTTATAAAGATCAACCCTGACAAACCAATGTTTTCCCTCATCTTCAACAAATTCTATATTGTCCATCCCGATTTCTTCGCCATAGATCATTTTCAAGTAATCGGAAAGTTTGCTAATTTTATTAATGGCCGATTCTTTTATACCGGCCTTTTCTCCCCACCCCTCCGAAAAACCGCTGGGCGCGCGAAGATATCCTTTTGCCTCAAAATTGGGAAAAGAAAAAATACCGTTCGCTGTCCCTAAAACACCATAAATATAATGGAACAGAACAATAAAGGAAATAATTTTTTTTGTAATCATAAAATGAAACGCCTGAAAGCCAAGCGCCTCCAATAATTATATACAATATTGATGTTAAGATTATGTTAAGTTTATGTTAAGTTTTTGTTAAGATTTTTGCAAGGGTTTTTTGGCCGGATTTATTTTTTGAGCAATCTCTTAACATAAAATTAACATAATCTTAACATAATCTTAACAACGGTTTTGTAAACTACTTCCAGCGCTTCAAAAAAAGTGAGGACAAACTAATGCCGAGACAAAATTTTATTCAGAAATTAATCAGCGCCATTTTAACAATTACGGTATTTTTTTTCAGTTTCGGCTGGGGACTGTCTCCACAACAAAATTTTTTACGGGCCCCCGGTGGTTTAGCGGCCGACGAAAAGACAAGCAATAGTCTTACCAATTGCGAATTAGACGATTTTCTGTTTTCTCCCGAAGTACAGCGGTTCCTCAGCCATTCTGACCATAAAGAAGGGCTGCAGCAAAACATGGCTGTGATCTTAAAAGACCAAATTAAGGCGCAGCAAATTATCCCGGTTTTACACAAAGAAAAAAAAATTCGGGATGTCAGCAAATACCTCGGTAATGAGGAAACAAAATTTAAAACAGCACTGGTAATCGCTTTTGCCTGTTCTGACCAGCCAACAATATCAATAAAAAGAGCTGCGGAATTTTTGGATGTAGAAGAGGAAGAAATTGACAATATTAGGAAATGGTTAAGCTTAGGAGAACAGGGGTCAGGCAAAATCGCGAAGAAAGCACTGCAAGTATGTGAACTATGGCAGAAGTTGTTTGACGGGACTAATAATTCCAGCGGCTTAACAATTGCCGATGAGGATAGAGAAAAAAAACAACAGTTGCTCAATAACGGCCAATACTTAATCGCCCATTTTCTACTGGAAAATATTTCCCTGGATGAAACCATCGAGCTTACTGGATTAAGCGAATTAGAGATCAAACTGATTGAGAATGAAAACAGTAATAAATATACTAACCTGCCGAAGATAATTCAATGGTTTGAGGAAAAACTGCAGGAACGAAAAAAATTGGAAGAAAAATTCCGCTCAGAAAAAATTAAACTGCCGGGCCTAAAAATAGAAGAATACCTGGATTCTATCTTTAAAAAACATCTTCTTGCCTTAAAAAAAATTGACCAACAGACTGTAGAATACGTTCAGGCCATCATAAACCACAGGACCTTCGGCCGAACAAATTTTTTTAAGATCCAAGAAGCGATAAGGGAAGAACTGGATATAAAAAACATCGAATTGACTGCGGCGATCTTGACCTTGTATTTATTCGGAGGATATGTGGATAAAAAGGATGTGGAAAATTATTGCGGGTTTACCGCAGAAAGGCTTAAGCAAATAGAATTTAGAATTCGGTTTAGCCAATTTGCCAAAGATAAGAAATTAACTAAGCCCGGTAGATTACCCTCAACATCAAAAATAAACCAATTTAAAACAGCATTGATCACATCCGCTAAATCTTTGTAAATCAGGTGAGCAGCTTCTAGGAAAGAATTAGCCATTTCCAGATCGGAACAACTCGAATATTTATTCCTTGATATTCTTGCTCACTTTCCTCATCGTTTGTTATAATCGTCCCTTCTTTTAATTTAAAAAATTTTGCCGCGTTCAGCAAACCTTTAATTTCCCGTTCTCTGTTTCCTTCATTTAATTGCCAGGTTACTTGATAGACGGACCATTCTTCATCTTTTTTGACCACAAAATCACACTCGTTATTTTCCTCAAAATAGAATATTTCGTAATCTTTTCTGTGAAGTTGTAAAAAAACTATGTTTTCCAATAGTCGTCCGAAATCGGAAGAGGTAATTTTTTTGCTTAGGCCAAGATCAGCAAGGTATACTTTAGCCGGATTTCTTAATCTTTTATAAGATGATTCCGAAAATTTTCTCGCCTCAAAAATGAGCATACTTTCCAAAAAATATTTGTAGTATAAGAATAAACTATCCTTAGAAAAAGGAAATTTTCCTTGAAACTGTTTGTAAAAGGACGTTAAGGAGCATTTAGTGGAAAATGAGGAGAAAATCTTTTCTCTTAGTGCGTCTAAAAGGTGAATATTCTTTATTTCAAACCTCTCTACCAAATCTTTGAAAAACATCGCTTCCATATATTCACCGAGTATTTTCTTTTTTTCAAACTCGGTTTCCAAAAAAATTATCTCGGGAAAACCACCATATCTCAAATATTCCTGAAAATATTTCTTAAGTAAAGTTTTATTGGTTCCATAGAAAATATCTTTTTGATCTGGCTGCAAGTTTTTTGTTTGAATAAATTCCCGAAAAGAAAATGGAAGCACCTCTACTGACCAGGATCGTCCCCTTAAAGAGGTATGTATCCCCTGAGGTGTAATTTTGGAAGACGAGCCGGCACAAAATACTTTTACATCTTCTTTCTCCACCATTCGTCTGGCATACTTTTCCCAACCCTCGATATTTTGAATTTCATCCAATAAGAAGATAAGACCTTTTCTATTAATCAGGTGAGGTTTTAATTCCAAAAATGTGTCTTTTATTTTACTGAAATCATTGACTGTAAAACCGGTCAGCCTTTCGTCCTCAAAATCCAAATAAAGCGCAAAATCTTTGTATTTTCTAAATAGGTCGAAAAGCAAGAAGCTTTTTCCACTCCTTCTTACTCCATAGAACATACATACTTTACTCGAGATAGCAGGTAAATTTAATCCTAGCCGGGGAATAACATCTTTAACCGAGTTTAGAATAAATTTTTCATTTTCAACAATAATCTCTTTTAATATTTCCGTATTCATATTTCATCCTTCCACCAAGGACAATATATCCGTATTTCGTCCTTCTGTCAAGGACAAAATAACAATACTTTATCCTTCCAAAAAGGATAAAGGTGATCTGAAATTATTTATATCTTTTGATGGCCAGGGAATTGATGACCACCGATACGGAGCTGAAACTCATCGCCGCGCCGGCGATCATCGGGTTAAGGAGAAAACCGGTGAAGGGATAGAGCAGACCGGCGGCGATGGGGAGGCCGATGAGGTTGTAAAAAAAGGCCCAGAAAAGATTTTGTTTGATTTTTCGCATGGTGTAGCGGCTTAAAGCCATGGCGGTCACCACATCGCGTAAATCGTCTTTGATCAAAACAATGTTCGCCGATTCCATCGCCACATCGGTTCCTGAACCTAAGGCGATCCCCAAATCCGCCATGGCCAGCGACGGGGCATCGTTAATCCCGTCGCCCACCATCGCCACTTTTAATCCAGCCGCTTTCAATTTCTTTATTTCTTCAGCTTTATCCTGAGGAAGTACTCCGGCAATAACTTTTTCGATCCCGGCCTCTTTGGCCATCGCCTCAGCCGTTTTTTGGTTGTCTCCGGTGATCATTAATACTTGCTTGCCTAATTTTTTCAGCCGGCGGACGGCCTCCGCCGAATGCTCTTTTATGATGTCGGCGACGGCAATTATGCCCACCTGCTGATAATTTTCCGCCACCCAGATTAAGGTTTTTCCTTCGTCGGCCAACCGCCAGGCCTGCTTTTCCAGTTCGGGAGAAAGGTTAACTTTTTGTTCGAGGAGGAATTCCTTTTTGCCAACGACGACATCGCTCTTCACCTGACCAGCGCCCTGTTGAGGCGAGGAAATAATCCTGGCGATCACCCCCCGGCCTTCAAAAATGTTAAAATCAGAGATTTCGGCCGGCTGGACATTTTGTCCCCGGGCATAGTCCAATACGGCTTTGGCCAACGGATGTTCAGACCGGTTTTCCAGCGAAGCGGTTAACAATAAAACCCGAGCAGTGTTATCTCCCTGGCGGACGAAAAAATCAGTAACCTCTGGTTCACCGCGAGTGATGGTCCCTGTTTTATCAAAAACAATCAAATCAATTTTTTCCGCCAGCTGGATGGCCTGGGCATTTTTAATCAGTATCCCTTTCTGGGCCGCCACGCCGGTCGAGACCATCACGGCAGTGGGCGTCGCCAGCCCCAAAGCGCACGGACAGGCAATCACTAGAACCGCGATAAAAACAGTTAAAGCAAAACTAAAACTCTGGCCGGCCAATAGCCAGGAGACAAAGGCCGCCGCGGCAATCAGCGCCACGGACGGCACAAAATAAGCGGAAATTCGATCGGCCAGTTTTTGCACTTCGGCCTTGGAACCCTGCGCCTCCTCCACCAACTGAATGATTTGGGCAAGCGCGGTATCCCGGCCGATTTTAGTCGCCAGGAAATTAAAGGTTCCGGTTTTATTGATTTTCCCGCCAATAATTTTACTGCCTTCTTTCTTATCCACCGGCATACTTTCCCCGGTGACCATCGATTCATCAACAGTAGAGTAGCCGTCAAGAATTTCCCCATCCACCGGTATTTTCTGCCCGGGTTTAACCACGATGATCTCCCCGACAATTACCTGATCAATGGCAATTTCCTCTTCCCGGCCATTGCGCAGCGCCAAAGCTGTTTTCGGCTGTAAACCGGCTAATTTCTTGATCGCCGCCGAGGCTTTTCCTTTGGCCCGGGCTTCCAACCAGTTACCGAGCAAGATAAAAGCAATCAGCGCCCCGGCCGTTTCGTAATACAGATTTCCCACGCTGTATTTGCTGCCGCCGCTCCAAATGGATAGCGAAACAAACAAACTATAAAGATAGGCTGACCCCGTACCCATCGCCACCAGGGTATCCATATTCGCCGCTTTGGTTTTAATCAGTAAAAATATTCCCCGGGTATAGAATTGGCAGCCGGCAACAATTATCGGAGTGGTCAATAAAAACTGCAGAAAAACCAGAACCCCTGGGGTAAAGACCGGGATCGGCAGTCCAAAATGCGGCCCCATCGATAAATAAAGAAGCGGGATACAGAGTAGAGAGGAAAGTAAAAATTTTATTTTTGTCCGATTGATTTCTTTTGTTTTTTCGGGGTTGTCCTCATTGCCTGCTTTCGGGTTGGGGATCTGCTGATTTATGGAGGGCGGCCTTATTACCTGGTAACCGGTATTGTCAATTAATTTCTCCAGATCGTCAATAGTTACGAGGTCTTGATCATAATCAATATAAGCTTTTTCGTTGGCAAAATTTACCTGAGCCTTGATGACCCCTGAAGATTTTTTCAAAACATTTTCAATATTTAAAGCGCAGGAAACACAATGCATTCCAGAAATGGCAATCACCGCTTTCTGAATTTTCTTGTTGCCGCCACGAACCGGATCTTTAGGCATCGATTGCTCCTATAAATTGAAGTATAGGAAATTCAATGTTGTTGAGGTTTTCCCCCTTTTATAAAGGGGGAGTGAGGGGGATTTAGAAAATAATTACTAAATCTCCCCTACCCCTCTTTGTAAAAGAGGGAGAAAAAATACCCAGAAAGCGCGTAAAGTTCCGAGCATAGCTCGGACTAATTTAATCTCAGTACAAGTAAGCATTTAGCACGTATTGTTGAGTCATCCGGTGCGTATTAAAAAATGAAGCGTTGATCGCGATCGAGTGCTGCATTACTTCGATCCATTTCTCTCTGTTTTTGTAAAACATCGGCACGATGATATTTTCCAGCTTATCATATAATTCCAAGGCATCGTCGGCACTGGTATCTCCTTTGGGAGGCAGTTTCGAACCGATGGACCAGCCGGTTACACCCTCGATATGTCCTTCGATCCACCAGCCATCCAAAACACTGAAATTCGGAACACCGTTATGGACGGCCTTCATCCCGGAAGTGCCGGAGGCCTCATTCGGCCGCAGCGGCGTGTTTAGCCAGAGATCTACCCCGGTAGTCAGCATTTTGGCAATTTGAATGTCGTAATTTTCCAAATAAACCACTTTTACTTTACCTTTTAACCGGCTGATATTAGAAAAAATTCTCCTGATCAATTCTTTGCCCGGTTCATCCTTGGGATGAGCTTTGCCGGCAAAAATAAATTGGATTTCCCCGACATTTTTTGATATTTGGATCAAGCGGTTTAAATCCCGAAAAACCAGATCGGCTCTTTTATACATCGCCGAACGCCGGGCAAAACCGATAGTAAAAACATCATAATCCAAGCCGGTGTTGGCTACTTCATTGACATAATCGAGCAAGATCCTTTTAGATTCGATATGGGCCTGCCAGATTCTATTTTTATGAATACTTAAGGCATACCTTAAACTAAAGGGATCGTTGGCCCAACCGGAAATATATTGATCATACAATTTTTTAAAAGGCGGGCTGGTCCAAGTGGCCGAATGCACCCCATTAGTTATCGCGTCGATGGTGTAGCCAGGGAACATCGACTGGGAAACCTCGCCGTGTTTTTTGGCCACTCCGTTGACATATTCACTTAAATTTAAAGCCAGTCTGGTCATATTCAGCTTATCTTCACCGGCCAGCATTTTCAGGACATCAAGGGGAACAAATTCCCCTAAGACGCTTTCTACCTGATCATACGGAAACTGATCGTGCCCGGCGGGCACCGGCGTATGGGTGGTGAAAACGCATAATTCTTTTACCGCGTCAAAATCCCAGGTCGGCCCGTCCTTTTTCTTTTTTTCATTGAGCAGCTCCAAGGTCAATAAACTGGCATGCCCTTCATTTAAATGATATTTTTGTATGTCCTTATGTCCCAGACTATTCAACATCCGAATACCGCCAATCCCTAAAATAATCTCCTGCGATAGACGGTATTTCTGGCCGCCGCCGTAAAGGTAATCAGTGAGGCCCCGGTCAGACTCGTTGTTTTCTTCCAGGTCGCTATCTAAAAATAAGATGGGAACCGTATAACCGGTTATCCCTTTGACCTCATATTCCCAGGCTTGAATAAATACCGTTCTACTCTCAATCTGCACACTAACCTTGTTCGGCAAAAGTTTTAAAAAATCGTGGGGATTCCATTGCACCGGCAACTCTTGTTGATTACCCTGGCTGTCCAATTTCTGATAAAAATATCCTTTTTCGTAGAGAAGGGTTACGGCTATTGTCGGCACTTTTAAATCGGCGCAGGATTTAATGGTATCCCCGGCGAGTATGCCTAAACCTCCGCTGTAAGTGGGCAGACGGGGATCAATACCGATTTCCATGGAAAAATAGCCAATCCTTCTTTTCCGTTTTTCCTCGAAAATAGTATGCGATTTTTTTTCGGAAAGATATTTGTCGGAAAATTTTTCAAATTCATTTTTGCAAAAAGCGGAACAAAAATAATATGTCTGCCCCTGATACTCTGCTTTAAATTCATCCCGGCCAGTCATTCCGCAAATTGGATCGATTGCCATAATTTCACTCCTTTGTTATTGTCGGGGCTCGCTTATTTCACCGGTTTAAGCAATAAATCTTCCGGATTGACCGGTTGGCTGCACTTCGGGCAATGCTGTTTGACCTCGGTTTTAATTAAATCCTGGTTGTCATCCGGACATTTTCCGGGTTTGCCGCTCTGGTAATCGCAGTTTTTATCCGGGCAGGCATAGGTGGATAAAATCTGCTTCTTCTTCAGTTTCATCCCGCATTTTGGGCATTTGCCTTTTTTCTCACTTTGCCTATCGGGATGCGCCGCGCAAACAAAAACTGTCGTTGATAAACATTCTTTGACATTGTTTTTGCCCTCCACTTTTTTGCTTTCCACCACCTCTGTTTTACTATTTCCTTCCTCAGCAATCAGCTGTTTGGTCTCAACCGGAGCTTCCGGTTCCCCCGCCCAACCCTTAACCGACAAACCGCCAACCAACAACATCCCGGCAACAAGACAAACTTTTTTCATCTTTACTCCCTCCTCAAAAATTTAAAATTAACGTATCTTCAGTGCAGAGCCTTTTAAAATTCCCCTCTTTTGTTAAAGAGGGGTTAGGGGAGTTTAACCTTCTGTTTTTTAACCCCCTTAATCCCCCTTTAAAAAAGGGGGAAACTTAACTTATTTGCTTACCATGTCCGGCTCGTCTGCCGGCCAAATAATCGAAGCGATTACCGCAACCGATAAAATCAGCGCTACCACCCCTAAAGCGGCTGTTACCGGAATTTTATAGAAACCATTCAACAGCATCTTCGCTCCAATAAAAAATAAAATCAAGGATAAGCCGTAATGCAGATAATGGAAAAGCTTCATGACTGCCGCCAAAGCAAAATAAAGCGCCCTTAACCCTAAAATCGCAAATATGTTGGAAGTGATGACTATAAAAGGATCGGTGGTAATAGCCAAAATCGCCGGGATGGAATCAACAGCGAACATCAGATCGGATGTTTCCACCACCAGCAAAACCACAAACAGTGTTGTGGCAAACCGGCGCCCGTCCTTTTCCCAGAAAAATCTGCCGTCGTCATATCCTTCCCGAATGGAGATGAATTTGCGAAATATTTTGAGAATTAAATTTTTTTCCGGATGTATTTCCACATCTTTATTTATCGCCATATGAATGCCGGTATAGACCAGAAACATCCCGAACAGATAAATCACCCAGTGAAACATATTGATTAAGGCAATCCCGGCCAGGATAAAAATTGTCCGCATAAACACCGCCCCGATTATCCCATAAAAAAGTATTTTATGCTGGTAAACCGCTGGCACCCGAAAATAGGAGAATATTAAAAGGAAAACAAAAAGATTATCGACACTAAGCGATTTTTCAATTAAATAGCCGGTAAAAAATTTTAAAGCTGCATCCGAACCGCACAGGTAATACACCCCTAAATTAAACACTAAAGCGGTGGCAATCCAGATAGCGCTCCAGATTAAAGCCTCTTTAACTTTTATTTCGTGCGGACGACGGTTAAAAACACCTAAATCCAAAACCAGCAAGAGAACGACAAAAACAGCAAAACCAATCCATAAAACAATTTGACCATTCATGATTAAACCTCGTTTTAATGAACAAGTTAGTCCAAACTTCGCTCGGAACTCTATGCACCTGCGGCGCCTCTTTTTTCCCTCTTTTATAAAGAGGGGTAGGGGAGATTTTGACATGCTATTTTCTAAATCCCCCGCAGTCCCCCTTTATAAAAGGGGGAAAACTTCAACAACTTTCAATTCCCTATAACTTAAAACGCCACCCCGCAGGTTAATTGTATATTATGTTTTTCTTTATTGAAAGTATATTCTCTATTGTCTTTTCCCAAAAAGGTATTAAAAAGTATTCCGGCAGAAAAATCGCTGAGATTTTTATAACTGAGACCGCTGGAAATAATCCCCGACCGATCATGAAAATTCCGGATATAATTGATGTTTAAAACCAGTTCAGTAATAAACAACCGGCCGACACTGGCAAAAATAGCGCCGTAGCAGCGGGAATAGTTGTGCACCTCATAGAGATTATGAGCGGTGAGAAAATCTTTTTTTGTGCCGCTGGTTTGCGAAACCATCGCGCCAGCCGCATCCCTGCTGACTATCGGCGCCCGATAGGGATAAACTGTCGGATCATTAAAAAGATCTTCCTGATAACCGTTATGATTATAGTAAAATTCACTGGTTACTGAAAGACAATCATTGAAATTCCCCAGCCGGAACCCTTTGGTCAAACCCAGGCTGGTTTTCGGAACTATTTTTTTATCCTTCTGATAAATTTCCAGCTGCCCCTGTTCTTCTCTAATCTGTCGGGTGTTGTCTTTTTGGGAAACGGTTAATTCTCCAACCACATCAAGATCTTTTATCCGGGTAGAAAAATCGTAACCGAAAACAGGATGATAGGCTTTTTTTGTCCAGCCGGAGAAAGCCATCTCCGTCTTGCCGGTAAGGAACTCAAACTTCAATGCCGCCCCCACATCCTCGCCGGAGGCGGCGTTTCCGGTATCCAGAAAACTATAAATATTGTATTTCGTCCCGAAAGGAATCTGCAGTTTCATCCCATAAGCCCCTTCCCGGTAACCGATTTTGCGGACAAAACTTTTCTTTTCGATGTTGATCAGATCCGTTGGATTCCACAGATAACACCGTCCCCACTGTAAAACCTGTTTACCGGTGCGCAGATAGACGCGGCGCCGGTAATCAAAATCAAAAAACAATTCGCGCAAAGCGATATCGCTGGTTTTAGACTGCCCCCAATAAGTTGTTTCCAGATTAGCGAAAGCCTTTAAATCATTTCTCATCCGCACGTCAAAAAAAGCATTGGCCACCGTGTAGGTATATAACGCGTTCCTGGTGCCGGTACTGTAAATGATATCGGAGAAGGCGCTGGTAATCTCTCCGGAAAAACCAAGCGATTTTTTTTCTTCGACCGCCAGATCATTGTTTTTATTCAACGGTGTTTGGATGATCATCTCCGGATCAGAA
Organism: Elusimicrobiota bacterium; assembly: GCA_043810025.1. GTDB lineage: Bacteria > Elusimicrobiota > JBDRON01 > JBDRON01 > JBDRON01 > JBDRON01. The sequence goes on along the minus strand of JBDRON010000112.1, from coordinate 9,102 downwards.
AACATCTCGTCTTCATTGATCGTCTCCGCGCAATAAATGAAGGATGACTGGATTATTAAAAAAAATATCAGGGCAATTAATTTATTAATCATCAAGCTGTTACAATTTATAATTCATAATTTAAAATTCATAATTTCATTTACTTACTCAAATTTTCCAGATAAGCCTTGGTGAAAATATTGCTGTCCAGCGACCTGGTGGAGATATTCGTTATCTCGACAATTGTCTTGTTGCCTTTTTCAAATTCATCGAGATACATCTGTTTTACGCAGATATATCTTCCATCGATCAGCGTATATTTCAGAAAATAGGCGGTCTGCATCAGTGTACCAGAAAGAGAGTATGACTCTTCTTTAAGTATAAGATTATTGTCCCGCCGCGTCCAATAAATCTTTTTCGGATAATCGACATCGTTGACCCGGGCATTGATTTCAAATTTATTCACCGGCATCTGTCCGAGCATCTCCTCTGAAATTTTTTCCCGGCCCGAACTGTCCAACGCCGGCTGATAGAGCTCGGTCAATTTTCTGGTTTCAAAATCATCGCTATGCGCGTCGGAACCGCCAATACTTTCATCGCGGTTGATATGCTGGAAGGTTCTGGTATTCCGGCGATACATCCAGAAATTATCGCCTACCTTCAGATACCCGTTGCCTTTTTCGTTTTCCGGCGCCGACAGCACAATCAACAGCGAGTCATCGGAATCCCGGCGGTAATAGTTCATCTCGATAACTTTCGTCCCCTGCTCCTGTTTCTGCTGAGTAAGAAAAACATCCGCTTTCGCGTCCGTCTTAATTTTATAAATTTCATCGATCGCCGCCAAGATCTTATTGATCCGACTTTCGGCAAAGACCGTTATGGGGAACAAAAGGACCAACACTAAAATAATAATTTTCCGTTTCAAAGCTAACCTCCCCACGCGTGCCACCATATCCATCTTTTGAATTTGAATGAATCGGTTAAGGACATTGAGCAGTTATTTTTGTAATGATTATCCCTGTATGCTGTCCTATAACCGTGTCCTAAAATGTCCCATATCGCTGTCCTACAATGTCCTATATTTTTACGGCGGGTGAAAGAACATAATAAGCGCCTTTAAGCTCGCCTTTCATTTGAAGAAGTCCTTTTTGAACAAGCGACGCCAAATCTCTGGTTGCAGTCCGCCGAATGCTCCCGCAGAACTTCTGGCATTGCTCATTATCTATGCGCTCGTTAATAACCAGAAAACGGATAATCTTTTCCTGCCGAAGATTCAAATTATGTCTTGCCAGACCCTTGATGATATTCTCTGAAACAATAATCTTTTTACCTTTCTCCTGAATTTCTTCCATTTGTGAACGCAAGCCGTCAACGAAATATTCAAGCCATGCGGTCATGTCCAGATTGTTTTTGCGGACAGACTGGATGGCCTGATAATAGGCTGGCCGGTCTTTGTCGTAATACTCCGAAATCGTAAAAAGCCGCTTGAAGTCGTAACCAGTCTTGTAAAGGATAACCGTGGAAAGAAGCCGTGCCGTCCGGCCGTTACCATCAATAAATGGATGAATGTGCACAAACTGAAATTGTACAATACCAGCAACGAGTATAGACGACGCATCCTCAGTCTTATTTATCCACTCTACAAACTCCCGCATCAGATGCGGAACATCCAAAGGCCCGGGCGGAGTATAGATAACCTCCCAAGTCCGGGAATTGACGACATGGTTTTGTATCTTGCGGTAATTGCCCGGATCGGCATTTTCGCCCCGGACACCCCGAACAATAAGCTTGTGCAATTCACGGATAATTCCTTCGGAAACAGGATCATCTTTGCCGAGATACTTGGAAATAAAATCCATCGCCTTCTTGTAATTCAAAAGCTCTTTTTCATCGTTAAGATTGACACCAGCAACTTTTTTACCTTCCAAGATATCCTTGGCCTGCTCAAAGCTTAAAGCCGTGCCTTCAATGTGCGTGGAATGGTGCGACTCAAGGATAAGCGCCCTTTTCTGCATTTCGGCAATCCATTCGTCCTTGAGTTTTACCGCATCCAGAAACCCCCGCACTCGCTCAATCTCGACGAGCGCCTTATTAAGCTTCGGAGTAATAGTAAATTTCGGCTTAAATGGCATTAATTACCTCTCCAGTATAATTTCTTCAATTCCGCATCGATCCAGTTCAGTTTAATTCTTAAATTTGTATTGCCAGACTTTCCCTTCTCCAGCTACAAGTAATGATTCTGTTCCTGAATCATCTAAGTTTACGGCAGCTATAGCTTTGTCTACATACTTTTGTTGGAATACCCTTTGATAGATAAGTTTTGCACGAGAATCAAAAACATACAAAACATTTCTACCAAAGTGGTCTTCTACACCTGAAACCTCTTTTATTACAGCAAAATACTCATCTTCATCATGTTTGAATTTTACCGGTACCCCTTTCATAAAACCACCTTCCCCTTTAAGTCGACTTTCTTCTCTTTCTTAAACGGTTCATAACAAAGGTTACAATACAATACAACGCATCATTGGTATTTTCACAGCCGCATTTCGGACATTTAATCATTAGTTTTTATCCTCCTCATTACCCATTGATACCCAAAAACTGTAATCGAATCGCAGCTCCTTTGATGTGACCCATTCAAAACTATTCAAAATGTCCCAGCGCTTTCGCCGGGGATAAATTTGCCGCTCGCCTCGCTGGAAAATAGGCGGTTAGCACAGCGATAGCCATAATCAACAGCAGATTGCCGGCGATGCCCAGGAAAGTCGGCAGAAAATGCAGGTGGCCGTTGACCAGCAGCATCCCAAACGGATTATCCTGCAGCTTAAAAGTGATTTGTGAGGCCAGCCAGATGGCCGCAAAAGCAGCAACGGTTCCGGCAATCGAGGAAAAAAGTGTTAAGAAAAAAGTTTCCAAAATGAAGATGTTCCGCACCTCGTTTTTCTGCATACCGATCGCCCGAATGGTGCCGATCTCCCGGGTTCGTTCGCGGATCGTCATCCGCAGGGTATTGACCACACCCAGCAGAATAACAAAAAACAACACCAGCACCGCGGAGAGGGTGATCAGTTTAAGCGCCCCTTCCAGTTTTAAGATATCGCTGGCCGTCTCATACATCGTGGAGACATCAACCACCGTTCCTTTCCATTTTTTCTTCCCCATTTCCCAATATTTCTTTTTGTATTCGTCAGTATTCGTTGTCCTCTCCAGCAATACCCATTCCGGGGCCAGCAGAGGATACAAGCGGCTGTTTTCTCCGGGAACAAAAGCCGAAGGGTAGGAACGATAATCTTTGGGCAGGTTCGGATAATAAGTATCATACAATTTTTCTTCATTCAACAAAATAACATTTTCGCCGGAACCGTTGATCGGAAGACAGAGCGCACTCACTGTCAAGGAAATCTCCGTTTTTTTGCCCTCAAACTTGTTTTCATAACGCGCTACGATGGTATCTCCCGGCAAAATATTTAAGGCCTTAGCCAGCGGCTGATAAACGATCACCCCGTTTTTGGCGAAAGCCTTTTCCCTCGTTCCCGCCGTCAGTTGCAGGATTCCGGCCAGTTTCTGCCGGGAAGTTTCGTCGCTTTTATAGCCGAAGATCGCCGCCTCCCGTTGTTTGTTTTTGTGTTTAACCGAAGAATGGATTCCCGCCAGCCCCGGTTCAAGCCGCTGATGGATCCGATCAGCTAACAGCCGGGTGTTTTTCTGCGGGTCTTTAACGGTCAAACTGACGCTGGCGGTTTCGTAGGGGCGATAGCCCAGCATTTCTTTCGCTTTTTGCAGTTCGACAAAAACGACCGGCTGCATAAAAATATTGTCATTTTTCATAATCCCGATCACCGTCACCCGCGCCGCCTGATCCTGATCGAACATATTGCGGAAACGCAGACGGATTACATCATTTTTCTTGACATTCAGATAACGGGCCTTCTCCTCCGAAACAATCGCCGGGTTTTCCACAGCCGAGCCGGACAAATCCTCCCAACGGCCCTCGATCAAGCGGAACGATTCTTCCACCTCTTTCCTGGTTTGTTCGCTAACCCCTTGCGTCGTGTCGACACCGACCAGAATGATATTGTCGGCTTTTCCGTTCCCGATGGCCCGCATGAACATACCAATCCCTTCGTTAGCCTCAATGATCTCCGGTTCGTTTTTCAAGACGGTCATCACCCGTTCTTTATCCCGGAACATCTGCCGCATAATCCTGCCTTTTTCATTGAAGCGGATCGAGACCTGTCCGGTGACCCAGCGCATCACCTTATTAAACATTATATCGGAAATACCCTGCGAAAACGAGTTAGCCATCACCAGGATCATCACCCCTAAAGCGATGGCCATCCCTAAAAGTATATTCCTCCGCTTCTGACGGAGTAAATTACGCAGGCTTAACCGAATTAAAAGAAACATGTGTTCTCCATTTTCAAAATAAGTCATGGGCTATGAGTCGTGAGTCTTGAGCTAAAAGACTCGATTCCTTTAAACTCACACCCCACAACCCTTGACTCATAACCTGTCTTCTTTAAAGTTGGGCTTAATCCCTGGCGATCGCTTCCAGCGGGGTAATGTTCCGGGCGACTTTTACCGGATAGAGGGCGGCGATCACCGTCACGACGATCAACTGAAAAACCGTCAGGGCGATATCCGGTATACTCAATAACGGATGAAAAACATCTCCGCCGTAAAGCAGTTGAATCAGATCATTGGATGATGTTATCCGGAAGAGAGGAATAATCTTTACCAGCAGCAGACCAAGCAGTATCCCCGCGCCTCCAAAAACAAAGGACAAGATTCCCGTTTCTCCCAGAAACATCCCGGCGATAAATGATTTCCCGGCGCCGATCGCCCGCATCATCCCGATTTCCGGGGTCCGTTCCAGCGCGGCCATCGTCAGGGTATTGACAATAATGATAATCGCTACGCAAAAAAGAATTGTGACAAACAAAAATAATACCCCTTTAATGATTAAGGTCATACTGCCGATCGGCCCGGAAGCTTTATTCCAGGTGATTGCCCTCACCCCGCAAGCGGATTCGGTGAAGGCCCGGTTAAACCCGGCAATCGCCGTCGGATAAGGAGTCCCTTCTTTGAGTTTGACGAATACCGCATTATAAACCCCGTCCTCTACATCCGTCACTACTTTTTCCTGATTGACCACGGTTTGCCGGGAAGTTTTCGGCCTGGTTTTAGCGGTGGTCATCACTATTGACTCCGCAACGAATAGAGAATCCAGGTCGGAGTTTTCCATCTTCAGCAATTTTTGTTCTTCTTTGGCCACCTCTACGGCGGTTTCCGAAGCGGAAAAATATCCCAGACATTCGCGGTAAGATTCGATATCAGTCAAACAGAAATGACCGAAGATGGTATTCAGCGCCGGATATTTTACCACACCCTTGATTCCCAAACGGATATCCGTCGAAGAATTGACACCGCTGGACATCCCCAGCAACACTATATTGTTGCTGATTGGAATATTTGGCCGGCTCTGGCGCGCATCCTTGCTCAGGTTTTCTTCAACCAGGGTACCGCCTTCCGGGATTAACCAGATATTGGTATAGTTATATAACTCTTCCCGGGCAAAAACCGGCACCAGTAAACCCTTTTCTCCCGCTCGAAGCCGGCGGCCTTCAATAACTTTAAAATTGTCCGGAAACATTTTTTGATAGGCGGCAAAATCAACGCCTAAAAGGTAAGCAAACCCCGGGGCAGCCTCTTCTTCATTTAAGACCATGGCCATATTTTTCCCAACCGGCAAAAACCGGTCTACACAGCCCTGCGCCTTCAGTACTTCCTTAATCTTTTTATACCCGCTGATCGGTTCGATCGCTGTGCCCATCATCTCCAATAAAATATTATCGGATTTCTGTTTAGCGGAGATGATGACGATATCACCCATAAATCCGTTGACAATGTTTTGTTTGATGCCTTCATCCATCCCGGCAATCACCCCGTTACCGATCGTCATCAACAACGCACCCAGAAAAATGATCACCCCGATAACCAGGCTTTTTCCTTTATGCCGAAGAATATTGCGCCAGGCAATAGTTAAGATTAGTTTCATAAAATTTTTCTAAAAGAACACAGGTCATGAGTCATAAAACAAGGTCTTGAGTCATGAGTAATGGGCAGTGAGTAAAAAATCAAAAAAAACCGGTTTTTTATTCATTGACTTAAAACTCATAACTCAAGACTCAAGACCCACGACTCGTTTTTTAGACTCATAACTCATGACTTACTTATGACTTCACAATCAGCCCGTCTTTAATTTTGGTGATCTTGTTGGCGTAGAGCAAGACATTCTGGTCATGCGTGGAAAAGATAAAAGTCGTCTTTTCTGTCCGGTTCATTTCCCGCATCAGCTCCAAAATCTGCGCCCCGGTCACCGAATCCAAATTAGCCGTCGGCTCATCCGCCAGAACAATATCCGGATTAGTCACCAAAGCCCGGGCGATGGCCACCCTCTGCCGCTGGCCGCCGGACAGTTCGGCCGGCCGATGGCGGATAAATTCTTTTAAACCCACCTCCTCAATCAACTTCTCCGCCCGCTTTCTGATTTCCCCCACCGACTGTTTCTTCATCAAGAGGAGCGGGAACTCCACATTTTCCCGGATATCCAAAACCGGAATCAGGTTAAAAGTTTGGAAGATAAAGCCGATTTTGTGCAGACGGATATCCGTAATCTGCCGGTCATTTAACGAGGTAATCTCTTTTCCGCCAACCTGAACGCTCCCCTGCGTAGCAAAATCGATACACCCGATAATATTCAACAATGTCGTCTTCCCGCTGCCGGAAGGACCGATGATGCTCATAAAATCACCCTCATGAACAATCAGGTCTACCCCGCGCAAAGCGTGGACCGTCGTTTTGCCCAAAGGATATTCTTTTTTTAATTCCCTGATTTCAATAATATTCATACACGATAGTAGGGGACGGAGTTAGGTAATTAGGTTATAGTTATATTCCCTGCACAGCTTTTCCCCTCGGATTATAGCTTCGCTTATCGAAGGTCTGGTTATTCCAAAATATTTTGCCAGCTCGCTTCCATTAAGCCCTAACTCCCTATTTCCCCAATAGATTATCAATGCCCGTGATTGAGATATTTTGTTTTCTCGACTCCGTTTCCTTATTTCTTCTTCCCTAACTCCCATTATTTCACATACCCGCTTAACAAGTTTATTAATATCCCATCCTTCCCGACACAATCTATCTTTCTTGACCATCTCTTCTTCAGAAAACTTTAATACTTGGTTCACAAAATCACCATCTCCCAGAATCCGCTCGTCTCCTCGCCAATATTCTTTGTTCCTTTTTAACTCGGCAATCCCTTTCCATCCCCCAGCGCTACGCTTTAATCCCCCGCCAGTTAAATCATCACGCTTGCCCATTCGCAGGCCATCTTTGATAAACTCTAAATACTTCTTTATCGCTTCTCCCTTATGACTACCAAACCGTTCTAAAATCTCCTTGTTTGATTGCCATTCAACTTCGCCCCCTCCAATTAAAATAAAATGCCCGCTCCATTTGTATTTATTTAATCCAAAAATATCTTTTACCACACCACCCCTTAAAGGATTTAAATGTATATACCTGATCAACTCCAATAAATATTCTTCCTCCTGACATAATATTGATTTATATCTATTCTGATAAAGATATCCACAGCGCTTATGCTTCCGATTAAAATATATAGCATAGCCGGTCAAAAGCTTCCTCATCAAATCTCCCAATGGTTTTACACCGGCTCTGATCAATAAATGAAAATGGTTGGGCATCAACACCCAACCATAGCATTTACTTTTAGTATCCTTAATCGCTATTTCTAACCGGCTTAAAAATTCTTCCCGGTCTTGATCATCCTTGAATATCTCCCTCCGTTCGAGCCCACGCGTTATTACATGATAGACTGCTCCCGGTATTTCCAATCTTCTATGTCTAGGCATAAGAAAAATATACTATTTTACTTTACCATTGTCAACTAACCTAATTACCTAACTCCGTCCCCTATTTACAGAATTATTTAAAATTTGTATAATCCCTCCATGAATTATTGGCTGCGACGGGTTTTGTTTCTTCTACCGGTGCTTTTTGGGATTACCCTGATCACTTTTCTGGTGATGCATCTGTCGCCGGGTAAGCCGACCGATATGGCCGATTTTAGCGCCAAAATTGCCGCCGAGTCCAAAGAACAGCTAAAAAAACTTTATGGATTGGATAAACCCTGGTATGTCCAATACGCTCAGTGGTTAAAACGGTTGGCCAAATTCGATTTTGGCAAATCGTTTAAAGATGACCGGCTGGTCTCCGAGAAAATTAAAGAAAGATTGCCCGCTACCCTGCTTTTAAATTTGTTGTCTTTATTGCTGATTTTTTCCGTGGCCATCCCGATTGGTATATTCTCGGCAATAAAACAAAATTCTTTCTGGGATAAAAGCTTAACTGTCTTTGTTTTCATCGGCTATTCCCTGCCGACTTTCTGGCTGGCTTTAATGTTAATGATTTTTTTTGGGATTAAGCTGGGCTGGTTTCCGGTCTCCGGGCTGCATTCGATCAATTTTGAAGAATTAAGTTTTATCGGTAAAATTACCGACACCGCCAAACATCTGGCGCTGCCGGTTTTTGTTTCCGCTTTCACCGGGCTGGCCGGATTATCCCGCTACAGTCGTTCCAGTATGCTGGAGGTAATTCATCAAAACTATATTCGCACCGCCCGGGCCAAAGGTCTGCCGGAACGAATCGTAATCGGGAAACACGCCCTGCGCAACGCCTTAATCCCGATTATTACCATCCTCGGTCTTTCCTTGCCGGATTTGATCGGCGGCAGTTTTATTTTCGAGACAATTTTTGCTTATCCGGGGATGGGCCGCCTGGGTTACGAAGCAATCATGGCCCGGGATTACCCGGTAATTATGGCCGTCGGAACAATCGCTGCTTTATTGACCCTTATCGGCAATTTTATCGCCGATTTAACTTACGGCTGGATTGACCCGAGAATTAGGTATAAGTAAGGCAGCCTAAAAGCCTAAGAGCCTAAAAGCCTAAGAGCCTAAAAGCCTAAGAGCCTAAAAGCCTAAGAGCCTAAAAGCCTAAGAGCCTAAAAGCCTAAGAGCCTAAAAGCCTAAGAGC
>JBDRON010000111.1:0-19074 GCA_043810025.1 Elusimicrobiota bacterium | reverse complement strand
TGAAATCGGGGAATGCAATTTTGTTACGGGGCGGGACCGAAGCGATCAATACCAACCATACCCTGGTAAAAATTATTGCTCCGGCCGCTTATGCCAACGGCATACCGCAAGGGGCAATCCAATTTGTGGAAACAACCGACCGGGAAGCGGTGCAGGAAATCATTCGCCTGTCTCAATATCTGGATTTAATTATCCCCCGGGGTGGTAAAGAATTAATCCGGATGATTACCGATAACGCCAACGTGCCGGTGATTACGCATGGGGAAGGTGTCTGTCATCTTTATGTTGATGCCAAGGCCGATTTGCTGAAAGCGGAAAATATTGCCTACAACGCTAAATGTCAGCGTCCCGGAGTTTGTAATGCGCTGGAATGTTTATTGGTGCATAGCGCGGTGGCCGGACAGTTTTTGCCGGTAATCGCCAAACGCTATCAGCAGGCCGGTGTGGAGATGCGGGGCGACCCGAAGGTTTGCGCGCTTATCCCGCAAGCCGGACCAGCCGGTCAGGAAGACTGGGGCAAAGAGTTTTTGAGTTTGGTTTTGGCGATGAAGGTTGTCGGTTCGCTGGAAGAAGCTTTGGAACATATTGCTCTCTATGGTTCCGGTCATTCCGATGCGATTATTACCGAAGACGAGCCCTCGGCCAACAGGTTTCTGCAGGAAGTAGATTCAGCCGCGGTTTATCATAATGCCTCCACCCGCTTCACTGATGGCGGAGAATTCGGTTTGGGAGCGGAAATCGGGATTTCCACCCAAAAACTGCATGCCCGCGGTCCGATGGGCTTAAAGGAACTGACTACTTATAAATATGTGATCCGAGGCTATGGACAAATCCGAGAATAGCGCACACAAGATTGCCCTTTTTGGAGGTTCGTTTAATCCTCCGCATTATGGTCATTTGGCTTTGGCAAAACAGGCTTTTGAACAGCTAAATTTAGATCAGGTTGTTTTTATCCCTACCGGCAACCCACCGCATAAAAAGGAAGATTTAGCCTCGGCAAAACACCGCTATGCGATGACCAAACTGGCCATCGCCGATTTTCCCCGGTTCGCCATTTCACCGATGGAGATTCGCCGGAAGGGAAAGTCTTACACTTACCGGACGATAATTAATTATCGCCGGCTTTATCCTCAGGCAACAATTTATTTTCTTTTGGGGCTGGATTCGTTGTCGGAGATATCCAACTGGATAGGCGGAGAAAAACTCTTAAAACTCTGCACATTTATTGTCGGGGTGAGGGAAAATGTTCCGATGGAAAAAATAAAAAAAGAATGGTCCGGTAAAATTGAGATGTTAGCGGAAAAACTCCCGAATATTTCGGCAACAGCTATCCGCCGATTGATTCGGGAAAATAAACCGGTGGATAATTTTCTCCCGATAAAAGCGCTTGAGTATATTAAAAAACATGATCTTTATAGAGAAGGGATGTAGTTATGTGTGTTCCCCCTTTTGAAAGGGGGATTAAGGGGGATTTTAAAATACTGATCAAATCTCCCCTACCCCTCTTTATAAAAGAGGGAAAAAATGTCGCAGAGTATTAAATTGCCGGAGCGCTTTTAAATGGATGAGAAAATTATTCTGAAAAAATTAAAAAAGATGATGCCGGATAACCGCTACAAACATTCGTTGAAGACCGCTTCGATGGCGGGAAAATTGGCCAAACATTTTAGTCTTCATCCCGGTAAAGCGCGCCTGGCCGGATTGCTTCACGATTGTGCTAAAGGAATGTCGGTGGAAGAGATGGTTAAATTTTATCGTCAACAAAAAAAAAATTTTACAGATGGGGAAAGAATTGTCGCGACAAACCCGGTTCTGTTACATAGTCAGATTAGCGCTTGTTTGGCCGGAAGAAAATTTGGGGTTAAGGATAAAGAAGTTTTGCGGGCAATCGCTTTGCATACCACCGCTGATCGGAAAATGTCGGTTTTAGATAAAATAATTTATTTAGCCGACATGCTTTCTCCGGAACGGCGCTATGCGGAAAGAAAAAATATTCAGCAAGCTGCTTTTCAAAATTTGGATAAAGCTTTGTTGTTAGGGGTGGTTGCCAAAATTAAACATGTTTTGTCCAAAAAACAGTCCTTATACCAGAAAACAGTGGAAGCCTACAATAAGTTGGTTGAGGACAAAGGGGGAACACACACACAAAACAAACATTGAAATTCCTATACTTTCAAATTAGTCCTTGCTGCGCTCAGAGCTTTACTTGCAGTGAAAGACATCTCCTCTCCCTTGATGGGAGAGGGAAACTATTTTTGACATTACTGGTTGATGGCAGAAGAGAGGATTAAATTTGTTGAAAAAATCTTTCGATAGAGCTGCAGTGTTGTGGCTGGTTCGGGGAAGTTTTGTCGGGCTGCTTTTGTTAGCTTTTTATTTTTCCTGGTCTAGTCCGGTGTGGTCGCGTTTATCTGCGGGCCGGCCGATTCAGGGGTTAATCCTGGGCTGTGATTGGGTTGATCATTCCGTGCATACGGATACGATGGTTTTCTTTAGTTATAATCCGCGGTCCAGAAAGCTTAACTTGTTAGCGATACCGCGGGACACGCAAATTAATCTGACCGATACGGTTGTCGGAAAAATTAACCAGGTTTATGGGGCCGTCTATAAGAAAACAGAAAGCGAAAAAGAGGCTGCGCAGTCTACTCTGAATACGGTAAGTTCACTTTTAGGGGGAATCGATTTACCATTTTATTTGCAAGTCGGGTATGAGGGATTTCGCGCCTTGATTGATTTAGTCGGCGGAATAAAAGTAACAATTGGTCAGCCGATGAAATACGATGACAATTGGGGCAATTTGCATATTAATTTTAGTCCTGGGGAATATTTATTAGATGGCCGCAAGTCGTTAGAATATGTGCGCTATCGCGACGAGCGGGGGGATCTGGGGCGGATTGGCCGGCAACAGCGTTTTTTGCGGAAATTTTTGAACAAATTTAAAAACCCCTGGCTGGTTTGGCGGTTGCCGGGGATGTATTCGCTATACAGAAAAAATATCAATACGAATTTAAGTTGGATTGATTTCTTAGGACTAGTCTATGAAGTTAAAAATCTGAATAAAGATAATATTCAGGCGCAAATTTTGCCGGGTAAACCTTCGAAATCCGGCCGGACCAGTTATTGGTTAGCCGATGCGGAAAAAGTAGGCCGGGCGATGAATTTGGTTTCTTCTCCCGTTGTTCAAGGGTTGGCAGAAAAATCGGCGCTACCGGTACAGGTGGAGGTCTGGAATGCCAGCAGAAAATCCGGAGCGGCGCGCAAAGCCGCATTTTTACTGCGCAGGAACGGGTTTGATGTGATAAAATGGGGAGGGTTAGAACGCAAAGAAGGCACGACCTCGGTAATCGATTTGCGGGGTAATTTTGCCGCGGCTCAAGCGATCGGCAAAGTTCTTGGCACCGAGGAAGTTATTACGCAAATCGATACTAATCCGGTGGTCGACATAATCGTAGTTATAGGGGAGGATTTTAACATCCAGTGAATACAAAAACAAGAGCAGTTCGGATTGGCGGGTTGGCAGAAGAAAAAAAAGCTGAGAACATCGTCATTTTGGATGTTTCCCGGTTGTCTAATTTTGTTTCTTATTTGGTAATTTGCTCGGTGAATTCGTCTACCCAGCTGGAAACGGTGGTTGACTTTATCAGCGAGGGTATGGAGAAAGAGAAAATCACAGCTTTACACCAAGACGGCAGAAGGTCTTCAATTTGGCGGGTTTTGGATTACGGTGATGTGTTGGTGCATGTTTTTCACCGGGAGGCAAGAGATTTTTATCGGTTGGAAAAATTATGGGGAGAAGCCAGACAGATCCAGGGGAAAAGGAAAAATGATCAAAGAAAAAGTAAAACGGTTAATTGACCAAACATTAACCAATTTGGGGATTGAGCCAATCGCTTATTCTTTAGAAGAACCGCCGGCGAATTTCCCGGCCGATTGGGCCAGTAATGTCGCGCTGCTGCTGAGTAAAAAATTAAGGGAAAATCCGCAGAATTTAGCCAAAAGAATTGCCGGTAATTTGTCTGTATCCGGAATATTGGAAAAGGTGGAAATTGCCGGACCGGGTTTTCTTAATCTTTATTTGAAGCCGGCGGAATATACGGAGGAGATTGAGCGGATTAACCGGGAAGGGGAATGTTATGGTGTCTCTGATAAATTTGCCGGTAAACGGGTAAATTTGGAGTTTGTTTCCGCTAATCCGACGGGACCTTTGCATATCGGTCACGGGCGGGGGGCGGCTTTCGGCGACACGTTGGGACGAATATTTTCCGCGCTCGGTTACACGGTGGAAAAAGAGTATTATGTTAATGATGTCGGCAACCAGATGGATGTTTTAGCCAAATCAGTAGATTTGAGGCTGCGCGAATTGCAAGGGGAAAAAATAGAGTTTCCGGCGGAATGCTATCAGGGAGATTATCTTAAGGAGATTGCCGGACAAATTGCCGAAAAAAAGAAAAATTATTCCCGGGAAGAATTAAGGAAAATTGTCCAGGAAGAGATTCTTTCCTATATTCAAGAAGAACTGGTGGAATTCGGGGTTGGTTTTGACCGTTGGTTTTTTGAGTCCAGTTTATACGATTCGGGAAAGGTGCAGACCACCCTTGACTTGTTGAAAAAAAAAGGCTATGCTTATGAAAAAGATGGAGCGGTATGGTTCAAGTCCACCGATTTTGGAGATGAAAAAGACCGGGTAGTGGTGCGGGAAGACGGCCGCCACACTTATTTAGCTTCCGATATCGCTTACCACCGGGATAAGTTTGAGCGCGGTTATGATCTTTTGATTGACATCTGGGGCGCCGACCATCATGGTTATGTGGCCAGGGTGAAGGGAGCGATAAAATCTGCCGGGTATGAGGAAGAAAAACTAAAAATTATCCTTTATCAGCTGGTCCGGTTATTGCGGGATGGTAAACCGGTGGCGATGTCCACCCGGTCCGGGGAATTTGTTACTTTAACCGAAGTAGTTAAAGAAGTGGGACGGGATGCCTGCCGGTTTTTTTTTCTGATGCGCGGCAGTGACGCTCAGTTGGATTTCGATCTGGAGCTGGCTAAGAAACAATCGAAAGAAAATCCGGTTTTTTATGTGCAGTATGCTCATACGCGGATTGCCGGTATTTTTCGCGAGGCGCAAAAACAGGCGGCGGTCTCCATGGCCGATAAGTTTGAGCTGAATTGTTTATCACCGCTGGATTTAGCGTTGATGAAAAAACTGGCCCGTTATCCGGAAACTTTAGAGGCGGCCGCCCGCGATTATGCCCCGCATTATCTGACAATTTTTCTGCAAGACATCGCCGATGCTTTCCATAATTATTATGAAAAACAGCGGATTTTAACCGAGGATCTTCGGGCCTCCGCCCAACGTTTGCGCTTACTGCAGGCGGTAAAAATTATCCTCGCCAACGGTTTAGGACTGCTGGGTGTAAGCGCCCCGGAAAAGATGTAAACATAAAAAACCGGTCATGGGTCATGAGCCTTGAGTTGTGAGTTTAAAGGAATCAATTTTTTTGACACATTGCCCAAGACCCAAGACACATAACACATAGAGGTTATCGGATTTAAGGTGGTTGTTTTGACCTTTAATTTGTCGAGTGAACAAATTTGGAGTGGATATAGCGCCCTAATCAATTTTTATGGGCATTTAGATGATCCTTTCAATTCTTTCCCCGGACTGCAGCATTTAATATTGTTTATTGGGATTATTTGGTGGGTTCTTCATCACCGGACGGAAAACCGGCGGTTTTGGCCGGGTTATTTTGCTTTTACTTTTCTGGCCGTCTGCGGGGCGATGGCGCATACCAAAGAGCTGACCAATAAGCAAGTTGATTTTGGTCTCTGGGAATTAATTTTTTTTCTGCTGAGCGTTTTTTGGGGCTGGGTGGCTTGGAAGAAAAAACATCTTTTTCAAATCACAGATTTTTGGCCGAAGTGGTGGATAATCATTCCCTTGGTTATTGGCCTCTGGTACCCGATCTCGTTTTGGGGAGGTAAAGGACCAGGACCAACGTATTTCGGCAATTTCTCTTTAAATTGGAAAGATTTTTTCCTTTCCCCCTTTAGCCTCTGGCCGCAGCCGACCTTAATTATTTTACTTTCAGTAATTGGTTTAACCAGAAAATTGCCCCATCTCGGGGTGACAGTTTTTACTGCTTTGGCGGGACTTTATTTTGGTTGGCTTGGGGTTTTTAAAATGCGGGTTGTTTGGGATTGGGCGTTGGTAGTCGTTTCTTCCTATATAGTATTCCTGGCGCTCTGTGCGGGAATAAAAAATTCCGTAAAAGAGGTAAACAGTGAAAAAAATTAGAGTTGTTATCGCTGACGATCACCCAACTTTTCGGGACGGATTAAAGCTGCTTTTAGAAGGAGAGCCGGATGTTCAGATTGTCGGGGAGACCAGCAGCGGGGAAGAGATTATTAAATTAGCCAAAAAACTGCTGCCCGACATTATTATTATGGATATTCGCCTGCATGGGATTGATGGAATTGAGGCCACGCGGTTAGTTAAAAAAGATAACCCCCAGATTAACATCCTGGTTCTATCCATGTATGACGACGATGCTCACATTATTGAAGCGATTCAGGCTGGAGCGAACGGTTATCTCTCCAAATTACTGCCTTCGGAAGAGCTGTTAAAAGCGATCCGCAAGGTTTCTGACGAAGGGATTATCATCCCTCAGCAGCTAATGCCGAAGTTGGTGAGAAGTCTCACCGGGGGCGATCGAGTAGCTAAGGAAGATGTAATGCAAAAACCGAGCGAGCTGACTAGAGGAGAAATTAAGGTGCTTCAGTTGATTTCTACCGGGTTGAGCAATAAAGAAATTGCCGGGAAGTTGTTTATTAGCGAGAAAACGGTGAAAAATCATTTGAATCGTATTTTTCAGAAATTAGACGTTAAGAACCGGACGCAGGCCGTAGTTTACGCTATTGATCGAGGCCTTATCAGTATCGAAGAATAAGCGACCTTGAAACATGGGTCATGAGTTGTGTGTCATGGGTTGTGAGTTTAAAGGAATCGAGTCTTTTAGACTCACTACCCAAGACTCAAGACCCATGACTTATTTTCATCGATTCTTTATGCCCCAAAGTCCTATAACCGGTTTTTTTTTACCCGGAAGACCTATTGACTTTATCAAGGATTGGCTTATTCTTTAAATAGAGACTTAAAAAGAAGGGATGGAGAATAATATGTTAAAAAAGAAAAAGAGTGGACATAAAAGCCGGTTGGGAGGAAATCGTCGGGGGATAGGTATCTACGAATTGTTTACCTGTTCTGACGATGTTTACAGCCAGGCGGTACGAGCAATCAACGAAAATAAATTGAGTCATTTTTATCAGCTTTTAGATTTAGAGTTTTCAATTGCTGAAGGAAACAAGGATTATTGTTTATTGACGGAGGTGATTAAAATGGAAGAAAAAAGAATGAACGACAAACGCCATGAAGAGCGGGAAGATGTGCATATTCCGGCTATCTGTAACTTGTTAATTTCCGGTTTGGAAAATTTTCCAAGAAAATTTGCCATCTATATCAAGAACATTACCTCTAATGGCGGAAAATTGGAGTTGCCGATGTATTGGCAATGCCCTAATTGTCCTCATTGTTCAATTTCCAGTCAAGGGAGAAAATGTAAGGTGGAAAAATGTATTTTTGATTGGGAAAAGGTTTTTAATCAACAAAAACCTACTTTGTTACAATTGGAGGGGAATATCTTCGATTTGCAGCATTTAGTAAAAACCTTTGCCAAAATTGTCTGGATAAACAATAAGGAAAAATCGGGCGATAAGAAATTTGAAGTGGGTTTTTATTTTTTAAAGAAGCCAGCTAAGGTGAATACTTAACCCGATAATCCAGATGAAGGGGGGGCTGAAGCTCCTAATTTGGCAGTTGGTTATTGCCAAGTGAAAACAAACTAAAAAGTTTTTTGGTTTTATCCTCGTAGAATTTAGCTGTCTTACCTGCTTTTTTATACCTTAAAACATTCAAATTAATCAAAATTAATTTTTTTTAATCCAGCATTTTAATCCAAAAGCTGGTTTTTGAAAATACTACACCTTCAATTAGCCTCGATTTTACCACTTAACTAATCGTAAATAAGAAGTTAACTTTAAAAAAAATCGCTTGATTTTTTTCAGAAATCTGTTATACCTTTGGTGAGATGAAAAACCAACTGCGAAGTGTAGAATTTAGAAAGATTAAAATAACAGCTGGTATTTTCTTGCTAATCTGCGCATTTAACATCTATAGTTATCCCGCTTTCGACGATTTAGGTGCAGGAGCGCGGCCGATGGGTATGGGTGAAGCGTTTACTGCGGTAGCGGATGACACACATGCTATTTATTACAATCCAGCGGGATTAGGTAAAATAAAAAACAGTGAGTTTATTTCTCAATATGGTGAATTACACATTGGGCTGAGCGATAAATCTTCTTTAACCAGTTCATTTGCGGCTTACGGGCAAAAATTAGGATCTTATGGCGGGCTGGCTTTAAGCTGGTTCAATTTTACCTTAGCCAATACCTATCAAGAAAATAGTCTGGTTCTGGGTTATGGATTTAACCCTATCCCCAAGTTGTCGGTCGGGTTTTCCTTAAAACAGTTGTCGCGTCAATACAAACCCGATTTTTATACTGAAAATTCTCTAGGCGAATCAGGACGGATGGATGGCGGGACTGACCCGGTATTTAGTCACGGTTATAGCAAAGGAGTTTTTTCCTCGGATCTGGGGTTGCTTTATCAGCAATCCCGCTATAGTTTTGGTTTAATGGTTAGTAATCTTAATCAGCCAAACATCGCCTTTCAGGGTGAGGAGCGTTTGGAAGCCAAATATAAAGTGGGTATGGCTTATAAGGTGGAGCGCAGCAAAATAATCGATGTTGACTTAATTAATTCCAAATACGGTATGGATATTGGGGTGGGTGGAGAATTTTGTTTTTTCAGAATATTAAATTTACGAGGCGGATTGATCGTAGGCAGCCAACAACTGCGCAATATTAGTTTGGGTACCAGCTATGTTATTTCCGGTTTAAGGGTTGATTATGCTTTTGTCTATCCGTTAGCCGGGATAAAAGATACTTATGGGTCGCATCGATTGGGTTTGAGCTTCCAATTGGGACAGTTGGCTAAAGAGCCCAGGTTAAGGGTCGTAGGTGAAGAAAAAAAAGTGGAAGAAAAACTAGTAAGTGAAAAAGCGCAGGCCGAAAAAGATGCCGCCCAGTCTTGGGAAGAAGCGGAGAAAACCCGCAAAGCCGCAACCTCAGTCAGTCATGAATTGGAAAAACTGCGGGCTGAACTCCTCTCCATGCAAAATTTAGGAGCCGATGATCCCAAAAAGGCGATGTTGGAAAATTACATGAAAGATTTTAATCAGTATCATCGGAAGGTTCGCGATGGACTTTCTTTAGCAGACCGGTACACGCAACTTAGAAATTTATTAGCCAATTTCAGTAAAAAGGGAATAGATCTTTCCAGCGCCGAAAAAGAACTTGGGGCGGTTAAAGAAGAAAAAGAAAGCGCCGAAATTGCCTATAGCTTCTCACTTAAATATTACCGGGAAATAATTGCCCGCGGGGCCAGTCAAGACGAACGGATGGAAATATTAAAAAGAATTATTGACAAATACAAACCTGCCGGTATTGAGATAACTGAAGCCGAAGCGGAACTTCAGCAACTAATGATTGACAAAAAATAAACTCCAAAATATAATTAGTTAGTTCCTGCTTGAGAAGCACTTTCTTCCTGAAATTATTGCGGCAGAAATTAACTTGTTGTCTAGGAATTTCAGTGTTTGTTTTGTGCCTTATCCCCCTTTAAAAAGGGGGATAAGGGGGATTTTGAAAATAAGAAATATTATCAAAATCTCCCCTACCCCTCTTTCTAAAAGAGGGAGAAAAAATACCCAGCAGGCAGGTGAAGTTGCAGGGAACGCATATATGCGTTCCCTGCCTAAGTTCCCGGGCAGGAGCTAAAAATGTTAGTAAAAAAAATAAGCATTACTTTAATCAGTTTGACATCTTTTGTGAATTTTTTGGGAGCGGCGGATTGGCATTGGTCGGGCGTGCTGGCCGGGGATTATCGGACGATTAGTCAAAAGCCGGAAGAAAGGGAAATCGAAAATAACGCACAGTTGTCCGATTTTTTTTTAAAGATGGAAGGGACGCTAGCGGAGAAGGTTCCTTTCCTGGCTGAGTTTAAAATTAACGATGATGGCGGGTTCAGGCTGATCCGGGCGGAGACGGTTTATCAACCTTATTCTTTTCTGGAATTAAAAATCGGTCAATTGCTTCTGCCTTTCGGTTTGTGGAACGAAAATTTCGAACCTGATGATTATTTAACTTTAACCAAACCTTTGCTTTACGCCGGTCCGGGCTTGGATTATATTGCCCGAAATAATTTTCCTCATCCCTTTTTTTCCGCCGGGTTTGCGGATGTGGGGGTTTTGGGGAAGTTTAGTCCGGTAGTCGCTCAAGGGAAAATTGACTGCGCAATTTATCTGGTCAACGGGTTCAAAGAAGACGGTCGTCTCCAGCCGCGTCCTGAAGCGGTTAAACCGCCAGAAGTTGTGGGAGAAGATGGTTGGGCAGGGAAAGAAGTGATTGATATTGATTGGACCGCAGAAGAAAGGTTTATCTGGGACAATAACGATACAAAAATGGCCGGCGGGCGCATCCTCTGGCAGTCTACTCCCGATTTAAGCCTCGGCTCTTCCGGTTTAATTGGCAAATATGATTTAGATGACGAGCTTGACCACTGGACCGCGGGCGCAGATTTAAGTTGGCGGTGGAATTGTTACTGGAAAGAAGGTGAAAAAAATAATTTGCGGGCGGAATACGTGCTCGGTTCGACGGATTTCCGCTCCACTTTTCCGAAGAGCAATTTGCACCAGGTTAGACAGCGCTACTCGACTTACGGTTATTATTGGCAATTGGATTTTCCCGCGTTAAATATTCACCCGATTGATAAAACCAGAATGGTTTTGGGTTATGATATCCTATACCGGGTTGGACCGGAGCTGGACAAGGATGGATTTTTTATTCGTAATGACGGGATGGATATAAAAACTAAAATTGAGAAATACACTACTGCCATAAACCTGGATGTTAACAGGGTGTTTTCCATAAAGGCCGAGATTGCTTATTGGAATTTCGATGTCTACAACGATATTTACGAAATGGGCTTAGGCGGCGTGGTGAAGTTTTAAAAATTTATTCGAGGTGAAAATGATTAAAATGAGAAAGATTACAGTTGTCGTGGCCGTCGTGTTGCTAATTTTCGGAATTTCCGGATTTTCTTTTTCGGCCAGCCTGGAAGAGCAGATGGAATTAACCGGGATCGGGCCGGTCAAAACCAATTACAAGGATCCCGGACATGCGGCAAAATTAGCTTTTAATTTTACTCCGATTGCCTATGGCCAGTTTTATGTCGGGGAATGGAAAAAAGGCATTTGGTTTACGGTAGGCGAGGTATTATTGGCTACGGGGGTGGTCGTACCGGCTTATGATGTCTATACTCGAAGCAAAAAAGATCCCTCTCCAGAATCAGAAGCGTCCAATACCAGTGTAATAAAGCAAGATACCTGGGTAATAGCGGTGAGTTTCCTTGGTTATGCCGCTTTGAAGGTTTGGTCGGCTTACGATGCCGGTTATGGAGCGGAAAGATATAACACTGATCATAAAACAGCAAATTTGTTTTTTCGGTTAGGACCAAAGTCGGCACAGCTTTGTTTTAAATATGGATTTTAAGCCAGACACCTTTCCTGCTAAATGTACGGAACGGTCGCGACCGTTCCGTACCATATGTTTTTTTCTTACCGGGATAATCTTACTTAGTTTTTTTTCTCTCTCGTTTTCCGCTTCCTCTCAAAAAAGTTTGGGCAGGCTGGAGAAAAGAGGCAAACTGCTGGTTGTCCATCTGCAAGGGGCGCCTTATCAACTGGGATACCAGCACGGGAGGCTGCTAAAAAAAGAGATCAAGCAAAGCATTGATTATTTGCTCTACAGGGGCATGGTTAGTCATTTTAAAAAAAATATTATTCAACATTCTGCCGCGTTAAAAACCCTGCAGGAACACAGCCGGCTTCTTGAACGCTGCATCCCTTCCGAATATGTCTTAGAGATGAAAGGTATCGCCGCCGGGGCTGGGGTTAGCTATCAGGATATTTTGCTTTTGCATACCTTCATTGATTCTCTAAATTTATCTTTCGATGATTGGAAAAAGTTTTATCCGCAGTTGTTTTTTAGCTGCAGCAATTTCATGGTTTGGGGTAAAGCAACGGAGGATTCTTTCCTTTATCACGGCCGCAATCTTGATCTGCCGGAATACGGGAAGAACAGTTTGCCGATAGTCGTCTTTTTTTGCCAGCCCGATTCCGGCCTTCCTTATGTTTCGGTTGGTTGGGCGGGGATTTGCGGTGTGTTTACCGGGATGAATAGCGAAGGAATAAGTTTTGGGGAGAATGTGGTTAATCAAAAAGATCTCGCGGTTAGAGGTCTGCCGCTGCTTTTTGTTTTTCGCCGGATTCTTCAGTATAGCCATAATTTAGGAGAAGCGCTGGCGGCCTTAAAGAATTCGGCGCGGACGACCGGCGGGGTGATTGCTCTCAGTGATGGAAAAACTAATCGGGGGATGATGATTGAATTTACCGCTCATCATTGGAAATTGAATTATCCGCAGGAAGATTTTCTAATTTCCACAAATCATTTTTTAAATCCGGAGTTAACTAAATATGAAGTCGATGAGCTGGTTAAGGAAAATAGTATTTCTCGTTGGCAGAAGTTGAAAGGGATGATTGGTTCAAACTACGGGCAAATCAACCTGCTGATCATCAGAAATTTTTTAAACGATAGTTTTGTTCAGGAGAAAAGCGAAACGCTTTATCCGCTGACCTATACCTGTGGAATGAAAACATTGCAGAGCGTAATTTTCTTGCCGGCGCAGCGTAAATTATGGGTTGCTCAAAATGCCTTGCCGGCGCAGTTTGCCGATTATCTTGTTTTTGAACTGGATAAAGAATTTAAGCTGCCCGCTTTACCTCAGCTTGATCTAAATCAGGGAGAAAAGTTCTTCCATTACCGGGACCAGGATTTGCCTTACCAGTTAGAACTGCTGAAAACGGAGAAAAAATTTTTAGTTTATCAGCTAAGTTTTCCGGCGCCGGTAAAAAGTCCTTATCCGGAAAATAATCTGGTGCGGGCTGATTATTATCTCCCTCGGCAGGAGGGGGGGGGATTTCCGGCGGTCATCGTCCTTCCGATCCTGGGTGCAAAGGACAGCCGGTTGGAAAGTGTTTTTTGCCGGAGTTTGGTCAACCAGGGGATTGCCGCTTTGCTGATTAACCTGCCTTATAATCTGCGCCGCACGCCCAAGGGGATAAAAAGCGGCCTGCTTTTTCTTACTGCCAATGTAGAAAAATCGCAGTTAAATTTTCGCCAGGCCGTCATCGAAGCAAAGCAGGCTTTAGATTGGCTGGAGAAGCGTCCGGAGATTTTGCCGGAGAAAATCGGTATTATGGGGATCAGTTTGGGCGCGGAGGTCGCCGCTGTTGTTTTGGGGGTGGAGAAGAGACTTAAGTCGGGCTGTTTTATTTTAGCCGGCGGAGATTTAGCCGGAATCACTTTTGACGGCAGTCAAACCAGACCTTTACTGAAAAGAATTTCTCCCCGGTTTACCAAGGAAGAATTGAGAAGAAAGTGGTGGAAAATCGATCCTTTAACTTACGCCTACTCTAATATCAATAAAGAAATTTTATTGATTAACGGTTGGTTCGACCGGGCCCTTACTTTCAATTCGATGATGAAATTATGGCTGGCTTTAGGCGAGCCCAGGGTGATCTGGTTAGCGGGCGGGCATTACAGCAGTCTTCTTTATTTGTTTTGGATCCGCGGTGTCGTTTCAGATTTTTTTTATAGGAGTTTTAATGAGCAAATTAAACAAAATTAGTTTATTGATGCCTTTTGATATGGGGTTGGAACTGGATTTTGCCTCTCAAGATGATGAATTGCTTTATCGGGAACTGCAGGTCCACCATTTAAAAAATTTGTCTTTAGAGCAGGAAACGTTCTTTTTGAACGCCGCAATTAATACCCATTTTTTTCGCTTTGGGATCGGATTAATTGAGATAAATTTTGAGTTCGAAGGCGATATTAAGGAATGTGTCAGACTGGTTAAAAAAATCGGCAGTTTTTCGGTTGGTTGCCAGAGTCTAAAAGAATATTGCCGGAAACTTTCGCTGGAAGTAATCGAGAAAGCCTTCCCCTACGCCTCTTATCGTTATGCCTTACGGTTGGAAGAAATGGAGTTCTTCCCGATTTTTCTCCTTGCAGAACTGCCGGCAGAAAATTTAGAGACTTTTATTAAACGGCACCAAAAAATGTTGATTGGTATCGTTAGCGGTGAATACGATTATGAGTCGCTGTCTGATTTTATCCTGGAGAAAGAACCGATAAAAAATTTAGGTTATTATAACGATGAACTTATTCTAATTAAACGTTATGGGGCGGTTTTTTGCTCAAAACATGACCGGGAACTTTTGGATCTTTTGCGCTTTACCTACGCTCAATATTGGAGTCTGCGTTCGTATAATTATATCTTAAACCGGGAACTTTCTGAGGCCCAGATTCTGCTGAAAGATTTACCTTCTTATACGAATGTTTGGGCCACCTTCCGCCGCTACAATCATTTTTCCAAGGAAGCGTTGGAGTTTTCCCGGGATAAACTTTCCATAGTCGATTCTTTGCATAATTTAGTGCAGAGTGTGCAGCATATTGATTCCGATTGGCGTCTGCATACGTTGTATGGATATTTCAATGATTCTTTCGAAATCAATCAGCTTTATCAGACCGTGGATACCAAAATGGCCAGGATTGAATCTTCTTATAACAATGCCCGGGATTTTCTTTCCACGAATTTTTTTATTATTTTAGATGTTATTTTCTTCCTTTCTCTGGCCTGGTCGATTATCGATACTTTCCTGCTCTGGAAACTTACGGCTAAATGAAAAAAATAAAATTTCTTAGTTTGCTATTGTTGGCGATCAGCGGTAGTTTAAGTATTGAGATTATTGCTGATCGTCTTTTGCGTTCATGGGAAGCGCCGAACATCTTTTTGTTGGTCGCCTTGTTTTTTCTCCTGCCCAGGTTTTTTGCCGGTTTTTGGATTGGAATAATCATGCGGAAAAACAGCTGGCTCTGGGGTTTAATTGTCGGAATGGTGAGCCTGGGTATTTATTATTATTCTCGAAAAACCTTAGGGTGGACCTTTGCTCCGGCCTATCTCTATTTCTTTTCCTTCGGCGCCTACTGTGGAGAGAAGTATATTAAAGCAAAAAAATGGTAATAATTTAAAGTTACCATGAAAATTGAAGTTGTAGGGAACGGTCGCGACCGTTCCTTTGTGTGTTCCCTCTTTGATAAAGGGGGATTAAGGGGGTTCAGTTCTGTCTTTCAGAACTCCCCTAACCCCTCTTTATCAAAGAGGGGAATTATAAAAGACCGCACAGAAGATACCTATGAAAATTATTAAATTGCTGATTTTATCAATCGTTTTGCTGGTTGGTCTCCAGTTGTATTTTTATTATTCGATGCGTCAAGATGTTTTAGTCTTTACTGAGCGCGCGGAATATCACCGTTATGAAATTGTGCCGCTGTATGTTGAGGCGCAAAATATCTTCCTCCAAGAGCAATTGAAAAAAAGGGAACTGGAGATCATCATTTTTTCCGATGAGGAAAAAAATCCGCTGGTTACCATCGGCGGTAAAAAGAAAATCCAGCTAAGGTTTAATCCGGAGAAGAAATATTGGCAGGGGTCCTGGCCGGTTCCCTGGAATGCGCAAGGTAAATTTCTTTGTCAATTAAACATTTCCCCGCCGTTAACCGGGAAATATAAGATTAAAACTACAGGTTTTTCCCTGTCACCTCGAAAAGTTAAGGATTATGCCGCGGGATTAAGGGTTCTAACTCTGGAAAGTAACGTCTCCTGGGCGGCGATGCGGATAACTTCTCCGGAGGGAGAAGTCAAAGATTGGCGCGGTCTGCTGGATTGGGTGAAGTTTGCTCAGGCCAACACTTTCTGGTGTCTGTTTGGTCAGACCGCGGCTTTTAGCGGTAAACTCGATCCCGATTTTCCCTGGCTTAAAAATAACCTGGGGATGATTCCGCAGATGGCCGGGGAATGTCATCGCCGCGGGTTGAAGTTTGGCGGGTGGGTGATGGCGTATCTCGCTTTCGGCAAACGGTCCTTACTTCCCGAGAAATATCAGTATGCCTGGGATTACAAGGCAAAAACAGGGGAACTATTCCTCACCCGCTCGATTTCTCTTAATGATCCCAGACGCTTAGAGGATTTAATCAGTTTTTTTAAAATGTTAAATGAAATCCCGGAGCTGGATTACATCGGCATCGATTATATCCGCAACGCTTTAGGCGGTTATGAACTGGTTGACGATTTTGTCCGGGAAATGGAAATTGCTCTTCCGGCGGGCTGGGAAAAATATACGCCGCAAGAACGGATGCTTTGGCTGGCGAAAAAGAAGGTAGCCCGAAAAGATCTGCAATTCATTGAGCAATGGGAATGGTGGCGGGCGCATCGGACGGCTTTAATCATCAAAAAAATTTGCCAGGAAGTAAAGTTCACCAAACCATTTTTCGCTTACACCTTAAGTTGGGAAAAAGGCTGGCAGCATGGCCAGGACCCGGTGATGTTTTACGATGCCGGTGTCGATATCGACGCGATTATGCTTTACGAGTGCAACCGTTCGGAATACGCGGATTTGGTTCAGCAATGGCGCGCCTACCTCAAGGAAGGGCAAGCCAATCTGATCATCGGCGATATCATTGATTGGCCGCTGCATCAATATACTTTAAACCCGGCCGGACCGGAGGAATTTTATTACCGTAATCTTCAGGCGATAGAAAAGTTTTATCCGGATGGGTTGATTAAAGGTGTGTTTCTGCACGATTTAGGCCGGGCTTTGTGGGGTAGAATCAAGCCGTATTCTTCGTTGGAATGGCTTTTTGTGGGAGGGGCGGTTTGCAGCCGGATCGCCGAGATTGTCGGTGAGTCGTCTTTTAAAGTAGAGATGGAATTGCCGGCCGCTGTCCGGCTTAACGAGGAATTTACCCTGAAAGTTAAATTAACAAAATTTTCTCCGGTGTCGACGGCAAAAATTAAACTTTTTTTCAGTCCGGGTGTCATTTGCCGCCAAGAAACAGTCCAGGACATTCAATTAAAGGATAAAATTACCGCGCTGAATTTTACGCTCCGGATAAGCGAGGAAATTCCGTTGCGCGGTCTGCGTTATTTTATTGGTTTTCAGGGTGAAACTCCGGAAGGCGGGGTTAAGGCCTTCAAATATCTGCAGTTAACTGGGACGCCGGCGGTGGAAACAGAAGAGATCGAGTTGCCGCCTCCCTTGGAAAGTGAATTTGTTTTTGACGAAAAAGACGGCCCGCGGATCGAAGAATTATTAATGCAAGAAAATTTAGCGGTGGAAAAATTGGCCCGGAAATTAACTTTAGCTGCCCCGATAATTTTAGTTGTGGAGAAATTAAAGGAAATTACGGCTGGCGGCAATAAACGGCTGGTTTTGCCGGCCAAAAAGGCGCTGAAGATTTACGAAAAATGTCTGGATCCGGAAAGAAGCTCGGCCGGCCAATATTTAGCTAAGTTGATTAAGAAGAAAAAGACCGATTTGATTTGCGTAAGTTTAAAAAATTCGGATTTATCGATCAAAATTCTCGCCGCATACGCTTTGGGCGAAAGCGCAGATTTGACTGTTGTTCCTTCATTAATCAGCGAGCTGGAGGAAAACCGGAAAATTATTGCCGGGGAAGACTGGGAAGAACAACCGCTGCGCCGGAAATTCTTAATCACTTTAGTCGAGGCGTTAGAAAAATTGACCAGGCAGGATTTCCAGAGTATCGGGCTAATCCGGCCAAACAATGAAGTAAACATCCCCCAGTTTGTTGAAGAGACAATCCGCCGCACCCGGCGATATCTGGAAGAAAACAAAAATCAATAAAAGTACTCGCTTATGTTCTTGATTGAACTACTCATAATTATGTAGGGCACGTTCGTGAACGTGCCGGACTTTATGGGGGTCACAACCGGCAATCTGAATGAAACTATCAAAGGTAATATCGAGCGTTTTCCTGCCGACTTTATGTCATATCTAACTTCCGACGAATATAATTCTTTATGTTTCCAACTTGGAATCTTAAAGCGTGGTCAACAAGCCGAACAAAAGAATTACATAATGCTAATTATAGTATGTAGAATTAAAATTAGCAAATGTGTATACTTTGGTTATCACAAATGAAACAACCTATACTTATCAAATTTGGTCAAAGAGTACGCGAAAAGCGGCTGAAATTGGGTTTGTCCCAAGAGGAGTTAGCAGCACGCGCTGGAGTCCATAGAACTTATGTTGGTATGATCGAGAGAGCCGAAAAGAATATTACGCTCCTAAATATTGAGAAAATATTGAAAGCGCTTAAAATTAATATCGCCGATTTTTTTAAAACATAATTTATGAAAATAGTAAATACATACTCATTTAAAAAAGGTGAAGAGTTTCTCAAAGAAAACCATCAGCAGGAATTAGAGGAAGTCTTGGAAGCAGTTAAACATGTTGACGCAACCTGTTGTCTTACGAAAGAAAGCAAAGAAAAGACAATGAAGGGTGATCTTTTGTTTTCGCCGCGCGACTTGAATGAACACCTAAAACTAGCATTGCATAAAAATGGATGGACGGCGAAAGTGGACGGAAAGAAAAAAGCCTTCGCTGAACCAAGGCACTCTTTCGGTGCTGGCCGATTTCGAGAAATGGATGGAATGAAAAACAAAGTTGGACTTGAAATACAATTCGGCAAATATGCTTTTATGGGTTACGACATTTTTTCTAAGATGATCATATTTAAAAACCTTGGGTATATCGAGTGTGGTATTGAAGTTGGTGCAGCCAATAACACTACTGAACTTTTGGGTGTAAGTCCCATCCTGACAATTGTCCGTAGCGGTCAGGTAGTTATATCTGGCGTAATAATCGGCAACGATTAGTATGAAAGCCCAGAAGTAAACGGCCAGTCGGCTAA
>JBDRON010000110.1:0-2345 GCA_043810025.1 Elusimicrobiota bacterium | reverse complement strand
TTCTTTTTGCGCTCCGAGACCGGGTTTATGGGGAAGAAGCCCGTGGTCTTCCGCCGGCTGCGGAACTCGGCCCGCACATAGTGCGGACCTCAAACATTCCTCGCCGTTCCCAATGATAGGAATACGCTCCAGACCCCGGCCTTAAAACCCTGAATGGAGCGCCCAGGGAATCCCCCGGCTCCTTTGTAATATTTATTGGAACCCGTGAAAAACTTTAAAATATTATAACAACCCCACCCTTTCATGATACAGCCAAACTACCCACCCACAAGGTCACAGCCGAGCTTGTAAAAATTTAGAGTTAAATGGGGACAGCCTACATTTACCAAGGCAATCCCTTTTCTTTTCCCCTTTCTAATTACATTTAGTCTTAATACTAATAAATGCCCCTTTATGCCGAAAAGTCAGATTATTTGCGGGATCGGATTCTTTTATTACACTTCTATCGGACTGGAAGAATGTTTCCCCAAAATCTTTCTTATATTCACACGAAAACATCGTTCCGTTTTTAAGTCCGAAAAACGCTAGCGTGCATGCGTAGTCGTTGCCAGGAATTTCGAAGTGTTTTCTTTGAGCACTATTTTCCGTCTTATTCAAGACAAATTGATGCTCTATGGTGAAGGTGGCACCTTTGCGGACATCTTCAATAACTATTTTGCATTTAGCGGAATTCGATTTAAAAGCAAAAGCAGCCCCGATTAGGAATATTGCCACAAAACCCGCAAGCATCGTGATTGTTTTCATTTAAACTCTCCTTTACCAATAAAACCAAAAAGGCCCCCGCCTTTTCCGCCACATTTTCAGTCGCCAGGCAAGTTATGCCTGAGTGATTCGTAAATGGGATTAATCTCATCTTGTAGGGCCCGAGGTGCAGTGCTTCGAAGTTTTTCCCAAAGTTCAGCATATATCTCAAACTCTGTCCTCAAAAACAACTGGGGAGCAGACCTCGAAATCCAAGAAAGATTAAAAAAGACTTCCGCAAGACGATACAGGAAATTTTGGCGAAACTTCCGGGTGGAACCAGGGCCGGCAAAAATTCGAACATCATCTTCGGAAAACCTCAGGATTAACTCGCCCATCTTCCTGCTGGCGATGTTTTGATGAATCAAAAAATTCTCATCCGAAAGGATAGAGAATATTTGATCCGCCTGCTCCTCAACATCGGACGCCTGAATCTCAACGATAAGTGGAAACTTGACCGTAAAATCATCTTCAGCACTATTGTTGATTGAATAGTAAATCTTGTCGGAGATGGGTGGGTCCAATTCCACCAACAGCTTATTGGGGATGCCCTTCATTGTGAAAATCAGCTGAAGGGCACGCCCAGAATAAATTTGCAGTTTCATCCTCTCGCGATTTGCTACTCCAACAAAAAAAGGCAATTCCAATTGATTTAAAAATTGACTTTTGTCTGAAAGGTTAATTTTGTCATGGTTGCTCTTAATTTGGATCAGGAAGGAACTGGTCGGAACCAAACTTTGATTAGTGCCTGCCAGCTCCCTCCGGAAGAGTGTGCAGTAAAAATCGCTCCCGACATCATCGGCTATTGTCGAAGGTTGTCCAAGAAACGAGAAATGTGACAGCAGAAAGCGTGCCAAGGCCTCACTTTGCCAACCCTGCCGAAATGAATATAGGTGTTGTCCCATAATTTGCTCGAAAATAAGATAAGTGCCGCTGATGATTATCCAACTATTTAACTTTTTGCCTCTTATTCCTAACTTCAATATTCTAGCAAATGGTTACTACTATAAGCCGGATGGCTATCCGCGGGCGAATCATTCGGATGAACCGTGAAAGGGCGGGGTAAAAAATATTATTAATTTAAAGAAACGCCGGGGGAATAAAGCCGAGCAAACATAACATGCGTAAGTTTAATGGAGGGGCGGCGGCGGGTTTTCTGCGCGCTCCATTTCGGGTTTTAAGGCCGGGGTCTGGAGCGAATCGCTATCATTAGCGACGGCGAGGACCGTATGTTCAAGCCGGACCGCTGTGCGGGCCGGCGCGTTCCGCAGCCGGCGGAAGACCCCGGCCTTCTTCCCCATAAAACCCGGTCCCCGGAGCGCGCGGGAAACACGGCGGCGACCCCGAACCCTGGATTAAAATTCCAGTGGACCGATTTAACCGCACACAAAGCGGTAACCGATTTTCACCAGACAGATGTTAGGATGATGCGGAAAGTTTATTTTCCGAACAGGGCTCGAATGGGGAATTCCGGGGACAGGATACATAATTGAGCGCGGGACTGTCCCCGGAATTTCCACAAAAACACGGCGCTTAAGCGTGGCGAATCTGGATTTCCAGTCTGCAATGAAGCGCCTTAGCGATCTTTCCAAGTGTTCCGACGG
>JBDRON010000109.1:0-4057 GCA_043810025.1 Elusimicrobiota bacterium | reverse complement strand
CTTTTAGAAAGTCATATAAGATTTTATTTTCCTGGGTGGCGTCCATCATTGGCAGTTGACCTTCGTAAACCGCGCCCTTGGTGCCGTTAAGCGTAATCCAGTCGCCCTCTTTAAGGGTTTTTCCGTCGACAATCAGTTCTTTTTTGCCGGCTTCAACATGGATGTTGCTGCAGCCAACAACACAGCATTTGCCCCAGCCGCGGGCCACTAGGGCTGCATGCGAGGTCATTCCGCCGCGGGCGGTTAAAATCGCCTGGGCAGCGCGCATACCTTCCACGTCTTCCGGATTAGTTTCCTCTCTTACCAAAATTACCTTTTTGCCTTGCCTGGCCCAATTGACCGCATCCTGGGCAAAGAAAACTACTTGGCCGCAAGCGCCGCCCGGGCCGGCGGGTAAACCTTTGGCCAAGGGTTTTTTGGTTAATTCGACTTTAGGATTGATAATCGGATGCAATAATTCGTCGAGCTGCGCCGGGGTAACCCGGGAGACGACCATCTCTTTGGTGATTAACTTTTCTTTCAGCATGTCCATGGCCATGCGAATCGCTGCCGGGCCATTGCGCTTTCCAACGCGGCACTGCAACATATATAGTTTTCCCTTTTCGATGGTGAATTCGATATCCTGCATGTCACGGTAATGTTTTTCCAGGCGGTTCTGGATGTCGAAAAGCTGTTTATATATCTTGGGCATGGCCTGATCCAAGGTTTGTAAGTCTTTGTTATGATCGCTCTGGGAGTTTTTGTTAATCGGCGCAGGCGTCCTGATGCCGGCAACCACATCTTCTCCCTGGGCGTTGATAAGATATTCTCCGTAAAAACTGTTTTCGCCGTTGCCCGGGTTACGGGTAAAAGCGACCCCCGTGGCAGAATCATTGCCCATATTACCGAAAACCATGGCCTGTACATTAACCGCGGTGCCCCATTCATCGGGAATATTCTCAATCCGGCGGTAGCTGATGGCGCGCTTGCCGTTCCAGGAAGAAAATACCGCGCCGATGCCGCCCCATAATTGTTCGTAAGGATTGTCGGGAAAATCCTTTTTTAAGACCTTCCTGATTTTTTGCTTAAACTGGCTGCAGAGTTTTTTTAGTTGAGCGGCGTCCAGTTCGGTGTCTAGCTTTACGCCTTTTTCCTTCTTGACGGCGCCCATAATTCTTTCCAGTTGTTTTCTGATGCCCTGGTCTTCCTTGGGCTCAATGCCTGCGGCCTTTTCCATTACTACATCGGAATACATCATGATCAAGCGGCGGTAGGCATCATAGACAAAACGCTCGTTGCCGGTTAACTTAACCAACCCAGGAATAGTCTTTTCGGTCAAGCCGACGTTTAAAACTGTTTCCATCATCCCGGGCATGGATTTACGCGCACCGGAACGCACCGATACCAACAAAGGATTGTGAGCATCGCCGAATTTCTTGCCCATCAACACCTCAACCTTTTTCAGGGCCTTGGCCCCATCTTCTTTGAGCCCGGCAGGATAGGATTTTTTATGCTGATAATAATAAGTGCAAACATCAGTCGTGATAGTGAATCCCGGCGGAACGGGCAAGCGAAGTTTCGGATGGCCGGCCATTTCCGCTAAGTTGGCACCTTTGCCGCCTAAGAGATTTTTCATCGATTCATTACCGTCTGCATTGCCGCCACCAAAGAAGTAAACGTTTCTTGTCATCTCTACTAAAATCCCCCTTTCGTTTGGTCAATGACAAATTTCAAAATTCAAATAACAAAACAAATTCAAATTCCAAATTCTAAAACTTACGTTTTGATATTTGTTATTTGTGATTATTTTGGATTTTGTGCTTTGACATTTGTCATTCAAGCATTTAGTTTTTCTACAAGATAATCTTTTAATCTGTCTATTGCAATTCTATCCTGCTTCATAGTGTCGCGGTCGCGCACCGTCACCTGTTTATCTTCGAGCGATTGAACATCTACGGTTATGCAATGCAGGGTTCCTACTTCATCCTGCCGGCGGTAAAGCTTGCCGATGGCAGCCGTATCATCGTACGCCACGCGGAAATGCGGCCGTAAATCAGCAGCGATTTTCTTAGCGGCTGCCACTATTTCTTCCCGGTTCTTCAAAAGCGGCAGAATGGCTGCCTGAGTAGGCGCCAAATCTTTATGAAATCTTAGAACTACGCGGGTTTCATCCTTTACTTTTTCTTCGTGATAAGCGTCTACCATAAATGCCAGGGTTGCCCTGTCCACTCCGCCTGATGGTTCAATAATATATGGCACGCCGTCGTTTTCTTTTAAGTCGGGATGAACCAGTTTTTGCCCGCTCATTTTGGCATGCTGACGTAAATCAAAATCCGACCGATTGGCAATGCCCTCTAACTCCGACCAGCCGAAAGGAAAATTATATTCGATATCCGAACAGGCTTGGGCATAGTGTGCCAGTTCATTTTTTTCGTGAGGCCGGATTTTTAAGTTTTCCTTTTTAATCCCGAGTTTAAGATACCAGTTGAAACGCGCCTCAATCCACTCGCGGTATTTTTGTTCTGCCTGTGAGGGCGCGACAAAATATTCGATTTCCATCTGCTCGAATTCGCGGGTGCGGAAGGTATAATTTCCAGGTGTCATTTCATTACGGAAGGATTTGCCAATTTGGGCAATGCCAAAGGGAAGTTTTTTACGGCTGGTATCTACGACATTGGCAAAGTTTACAAAGATGCCTTGGGCTGTTTCAGGACGCAAGTAAGTGATGGTTCCTGAATCTTCCACTGGACCCAAAAAGGTTTTTAACATTAAATTGAATTCACGAGGCTCAGTCAATCCCGATTTCCCGCAAGATGGACAAGTATTGGACGATTTTTTTAGTGCAGGGTCATCAACTTTTATTCTCTTTTTGCAATTTAAGCAATCAAGGTAAACATCATAAAAATTTTCAATATGTCCTGATGCCTTCCAAACCTTGGGATCCATGAGGATGGCTGCATCCAGACCCACCATGTCTTCGCGCTCCTGGATGTTGGAAATCCACCAGGCATTCTTGACCTGGCGCTTTAATTCTGCGCCCAGCGGACCGTAATCCCACACGCTGCCCAGGCCGCCGTAGATTTCAGAGGATTGAAATATAAACCCCCGGCGCTTGCACAGGGATACGACTTTATCCATCAGGTTTTCTGGCATATTAAAATTTCTTAGAATTTATGTAATTCAGTTTACAAGTGCGTTTATTGTATATTAAAAAAAATAACAATGCAAGGCAAAAGCAAAATTTAAGCAGTAAGCGCCGTTACCGCCTTGTCATTATCCATAGCCTTCATTATGAAATGGCAAGGGCCGTTTCTTTCCGAGGTAGTTCCGTAGCAATATCGCAGGTTGACCTCCGCGCCCTTAAGCTTGCTGGCTACTTCATGTAAGGCACCGGCTTTGTTTTCTACGTCTACCACAATAATCTCTTCTTCTGCTACCACCCAGCCGTTAGCCTTTAGGGCCTTTAAAGCCCTGGCATTGTCGTGCACAATCAGATAAAAAATCGCTTCTCCCTCGTCGCCATAGGCACTGATAGCCTCGATATTGATCTTCTCCGCGGCTAAAGCTTCAGTTACATCTGCCAGCATCCCGGGTTTATCATCGGTAGTAACCACCAGCTGCATTACCTTTCTAGGTTTATTCATGCTACACCCCCTTTCGGTTTATAGCTTATCCAGCTCTTCCTGTTTTATGGTAAAACTGTGATCGGGCGTTGGGAACTGCCTTTCCTCTACCTCTCGTTTATATTCTCTGATCGCCGCAGAAATCAGGTTGTTAAGATTAAGGTATTGCTTGACAAATTTAGGTTTGAATCGTTCAAATAACCCCAACATATCCTGGGTAACCAGTACCTGGCCGTCGCATTTAACTCCCGCCCCGATTCCGATGGTAGGAATCTTTAATTGTTTGGTAATCAGCTCTGCGACCTTGTCCGGCACGCATTCAAGAACTATGCTGAAACAACCAATGCGCTCCAAATCCATGGCCTGCTGGATTAATCTTTTAGCGGCTTCGGCATCCTTACCTTGCACCTTAAGCCCACCCAACTGAGCTGCGGTCTGCGGAGTTAAACCGATAT
>JBDRON010000108.1:0-3256 GCA_043810025.1 Elusimicrobiota bacterium | reverse complement strand
TCAAAATCCCCCTTAATCCCCCTTTTTAAAGGGGGAACACAAGCAAGATAAACATTGAATTTCCCATACAACAACTCCGTCCCCCGGCAAAACGCCCCGTGTAAGACGGGGCGCGCCTTAACTATTCATTAACATGTTTTTTATTCCAAATCGATGATCTGGGACTCGATATAGACCTTCGGTGAGATAATCAAATCGATTTTCCTTCCTTCAAACTCGCTGGCCGTCAGCACCAGCTCCTGGTTCCACTTCGATAAATCCCGCAAATTAGTAAATTCTTTAATTGTCGCTACTTTACCGTCATCATTGATCCAATAATAATCTTCCTGATACCAGGAGCCATCCTTGTCAAATTTTGCCTTATAACTCTCATGCCAAACATCCGATCCGTCAGGATAGCTTTTAGTTAATAAAGAAGCTACCTGATCATAAGTCTTTTCTTCGCCTAGAACTCTCCAAGTAACATTATCATAATAATAATCGCCCTTTGGAGTCCAGAGGTCATCAACTCTGGTATAACCAAATTTTTCCGTATCGTAAATTTTATATTCGAACTGATCAAACTTGGTCACCCAGCCATCTCCGTCCAAATTCTCGACTGAATGTCCGCCAGAATATTTGCTGACAATATAATCAATTGTGTTGGAGAAATATTGTTCATCGGCAAGCAATTGGAATTCCGGACGATCATCCCCTGATTTACCGTACATATATCTGGTCGCCTGCCGCAAATCTACCGGCAAAGTTTTATCAAAGGTAGCCAGCCAGTAGAAATAATCGAAGCGGTCTTCGCGGGTGTTTAAGACCACCAGTTTAAACTGGTCGGCTTGGGGACGGATGATGTATTCCTCTAAACGCACCCGTTTGCCGAAGGCGTCCACAACCGATTTACCCTCCTGATATTCGGCCAGTTTTAATTCTCCGGCGGCCGCTGCTTGAACCTCCTCCTGGGACATATTTAAAGCTACCTCTTTTTGCACCTCTTGCTTAGCTTCGGCGGATTGGATACTTTGCTGTTGGCGCAGACTCCCTTCCTGCTTCTCCGGGGAACCGGCCGGCATATTTTCCAGAATTTCGATTCTTTCCTGAGGATGGACCAGCACTTCTTCACCAATACCTTTAATCTGCCGGGCGGCAACCAGTCCTTCGAAGACACTGATCCTGGTTTTAAAATCTTCATCAACTTCTACCGTAAATTTTGTTCCCCGCACCGAACAGACCGCGGTGGGTGTTTTTATTTCAAACTTTTGTCCCGGTTTTAATTTTTTTACCAGCGCCTGCACTTTGCCGATCAATAAAGTAATCGTATTTTCTTCCCCGCATTTTTCCACCGTCACCTTGGCGTTAGCCCCGATCCCGGAAATACTGCCGTTGGGATATCTGATTTCGGCCTGGCCGTTGGCGCCGGTAACAATTTGCTCCCCTTCACTGACAATTAACCCAACTTCGCCGGCAATCGTCTGCCCGGTTAATGTTCTGACTTCCACCTTCCCTTTCATTGAAACCAGAGTCATCGTTGCCGCCGATAAACTGCCGGCAAGAAAAAACAACCCAACCAAAAATAGGAATATTTTCTTCATAGTTTTACACCTCCAGTAATGTATAGCCGCAAACCCGGCAATTGTCAATGTGTTTTTTAACACTATAATTGACAGAAATTTTATTTTTTTGATATAATCATACGTTATTATAAATGGCTAAAAATAAATGGTGGGAAGAGCTGGCCTGGGCCTCAACCGTCGGATTGACTTTGGTTTTTTCGACAGTCATCGGATTGATGGTCGGTTTGTATTTAGACAAACTTTTCCAGACCAAACCAATCTTGGGAATATTTTTTTTGCTCCTGGGAATAATCGCCGGATTTGTGAATATTTTCAGAAGAAGAAAAAATTGAGTTGGGCATTTTTTCTCCCTCTTTAATAAAGAGGGGTAGGGGAGATTTAGACAATATTCTTTATTTTCCAAATCCCCCTTAATCCCCCTTTTTAAAGGGGGAACAAAAAACAATGAAAACAATTATCTTGGGTGTTGCGGCGGGAGCAATTATCGGTTGGGCAAATTTTTGGTTGATTTCCTCAAGCCTTAAGAGGACGAATTTTGCCTCTTTGGGAGCAAAAAAGGTTTTTTTGTTCTATCTGTCAAAACTGGTTCTGCTGGGAGTGATCTTTTTTCTTATTCTGAAAAGCGGCTATTTTCATCCCCTGGGCTTAGTTTTAGGTTTGTTTTCTCTGCCTTTAATCGCCTGGCTATCAACTGGAGGAAAGTAAAAGATGACTCTTCTCCCGGAAGCTATTGAATACCATATCGCTCATCTGCCCACCGTTACTTTGATGAGCATTATCACCTTTCTAATTTTAGGTATCTGTTCCTGGATCGCCAAAAGATACTGGCAAATGGTTCCCCAAGGCCTGCAGAATTTAGTGGAGTGGGCGCTGGGCTTTATCTATGATTTCGCTGATGAAATTATCGGTCCAACCGCCGCCGCCTATTATCCGCTGTTGGTCGGCCTTTTTCTTTTTATTTTTACCGGAAATATTCTCGGCTTAATTCCCGGTTTTATTTCCCCCACGGCCAACCTGAACACCACCGTGGCTTTAGCTCTGATCGTCTTCTTTTATTACCATTATCAAGGCGTGAAAACTCAGGGCTGGCATTATTTTAAACATTTTGCCGGACCGGTCTGGTGGCTGGCTCCTTTAATGATTCCGATTGAAATTATCAGCCATTTGGCCCGGCCGCTTTCGCTGGCTTTCCGGCTGTTCGGGAACATTTTAGCCAAAGAAATAATTTTAACGATTTTGGCGATGCTGATCAGCATTTTTTTACTCAGCAGCGGCTTCCTGCAAAAATCCCTGGCCTTACTGCCTTTAATCCTGAGACCGGCGATCATCATTTTAGGAACACTGGTCAGTTTAATCCAGGCCGGGGTTTTTTTAATCTTAACCACTATCTACATCGCTGGAGCAGTAAGGATGGAAAACGGACATTAAATAGGAAAAAGAACTCGGCGCATCTGTAGTGCGGGCTTTTTTATTTTCCCTCTTTTATAAAGAGGGGTAGGGGAGATTTAGACAATATTTCTTGTTTTAAAAATCCCCCTTAATCCCCCTTTCATAAGCTTAACCTTACCCACATCTTTTTTTATTTTTTGCTGGACACATTTGATTGAATTTGCTATCTTATTTATATTATGGGAAAACAAATTCCGTTAACTGTCTGTGGCAAAGATTTTAGCCAACACAGTTTAAATCGCATA
>JBDRON010000107.1:0-22999 GCA_043810025.1 Elusimicrobiota bacterium | reverse complement strand
AAATTTAATATAATATATAGGTGGAAGAACATAAAGAATTAATTGCGGCTAATCGGGAAGCTAAGTTTCATTACCAGCTTTTGGAGTTTTATGAGGCTGGGTTGAGCCTTTTGGGATCCGAGGTAAAATCTTTGCGGTTAGGGCAGATAAACTTGAAAGGCAGTTTTGCCCGGATTGAAAATGCCGAAGCGTATCTGTGGAATGCCCATATAGCTCCCTACGATCCTAAGCAGAAAAATTATGACCCGGCCCGAAAACGGAAACTGCTTCTGCACCGTCAGGAAATCAATAAATTAATCGGAAAGACTCAAGAGAAAGGATTGGCTCTAGTGCCGACGGAAATATATTTTAAAAGAGGGAAGGCCAAAATTGTTCTAGCTGTGGCCCGCGGCAAAAAAAATATCGACAAGCGGGAAACCATCAAGAAAAGAGACTGGCAAAGAGAAAAACAAAGAGACTTTAAAAAAAGATAGTAAAAAGTTTTTCCTCTCCCCTTGTGGGAGAGGGTAGGGTGAGGGGTTAATTTTTAAATGTTGGGGGTGAACAGGGTTCGACAGGGACAAGTGTAACTCTTGCGGCAGGTCGAGGTTTGTCGAAGGGCCTCGTAAAAAATCGACTAAAAATTTAATTGAAAAACCATTAAATTTTTTACCAGCCATGCCGGCCTTCAGGCCGTTTATGGCAATGGCTGCCTAATTAGCGGCCACGCTTACCTTCTATAGCCTGCGATTAAAGGCTAAGCGTCACTTAGCAGGATAGTTCAGAACACCCGCCTTTGTGTTCTGAATGAAAGCTTAGAGGCTAGCTCTTAATGAAACCCGTCTAGTGGTGATGTTAAGGGTGAAGCTGAATAACCAGACTAAACCTGTAGAAGCAGAGTTCGGCTATCCTTGGACGCGGGTTCGATTCCCGCCACCTCCACTTTTATAAAGAGGGGAACAAAAGAAAAAGGAAATTTTAAAAGTCAGCGCCGCAGGCGCCTAACTTGATATGTTTGGGTCAGCTAAGTCAATAAGCGGTAAAAAAAATAAACATGGAGAGGCTAAAATCTAATGAAAAAAAGACTCACTTTAAATGATAAAGCGTTCCTAGCCTTAAAAGAAGCAGTTCGTGAAGTTGTTGAAAATCACAAAAAAACGGGACGACCTCTGGCCATCTGGAAAAACGGCAAGGCCGTAATGGTACCAGCAAGCAAAATTTTACCGAGATCAAAATAAATTAATCCTTGCTAACTGACTGTAAATTATACGATTTCTGGTAAATCCTCTTCTATCTTTAAACTTTATAAAGTACTTGCCGTTTCAATAAAAGATTTAGTAATATAAAGCTATGCTAGACAGTTTAATTTTAAACAAAAAATCAATAGAGAGCATTTACAAAACTATCTGTGAATTTCACGAGAAGCATCTTAAACAATTTGGTGTAAAGTTACCTAAACTTTATAACTCACAGGGAAAATTTACTAAAGATGCTCTTGTTTTGGTCTATCTTGCTTATGATTATCCAAACACTCGTAAAGTAAGCAAAGAAGAATTAACTAAATTTGTCAGAAGCTATTATCCAGACACGAATGATGTCCAACAAGCTCGACATTTAGGCGCACAAGCTGGGTGGTGGATAGTTGCAGGTGGGCGAGACAATATCGTTTTAAATATCGAGAGAGGGTCTTATCAACATTATACTTTAGAACAACCTTACCCTGGATTCAAAAAAGGACATAGAATAACAGAGACGGATGACTGGAGCAAAATAAAAGAAAAGTATAATTATCGTTGTGCTACTTGTGGATCGCAAGAAAACAAGCCGCACCTGCATTGGCCGGCAACAAGGACTGTTTTACAAATAGCGCATATGGATCCTAGCAAGCCGTTAGTTGCGGGGAATATTATTCCACAATGCCAGAAGTGTAATAGAGGGGATAGAAATAGGTGGGTTTATGATGATAAAGGCAGAGTTGTTAAATTGGCCAATCCGCAGGTAATAAAAACTTGTGATAAAGAAATTAGAGAAAAAATTTATAGAATTTTATATGAGGAATTTAATGGTAAGAAACCAAATTTTATAGATTAACTTTATGATGAACGAAAGATATTTAAATAAAATCATTTGCGCAGACACGCTTCAATTGCTTCCAAATATTGAAGGCAATTCTATTGACGTTGTTTTAACAGACCCTCCATATTTTTTAGATAAACTTGACAATAATTGGGACCACGTAGAAGTCTCAAATAAAAGCAATCAACATACAGTTAAATCATTGCCTGCGGGAATGAAGTTTGACCGAGAACAGGGCATAAGATTTTATAAGTGGTATTTAGATATTTCAAAAGAGATTATTAGAGTTTTAAAACCTGGCGGCTTTTTCTTTTCTTTTTCTAGTCCCCGACTATATCACCGAATGGCCTGTGCAATTGATGATGCTGGTTTTGAAATCAGAGATGCTTTTATTTGGCTTTATACACAAAACCAAGCAAAAGCAATGGGTCTTGATCACTTCATCAAAAAAATGAACGTTGACGAAAATACCAAAGAAAAAATAAAAGCCAAGCTCAATGGCTGGAAAACACCACAAATTAAATCATGTTTTGAACCTATTGCTATGGCACAAAAACCAGTTGACCAAACATATTTAAATAATATATTGAAACATGAAATTGGCTTACTCAACACAAATATAAAAATCGGGAACAATATGTATCCGGCAAATGTATTTACTATCGATAGTATAAACGAGCTTATTGATAGAACCTTTCTTTTACC
Organism: Elusimicrobiota bacterium; assembly: GCA_043810025.1. Lineage (GTDB taxonomy): Bacteria > Elusimicrobiota > JBDRON01 > JBDRON01 > JBDRON01 > JBDRON01. The sequence goes on along the minus strand of JBDRON010000107.1, from coordinate 20,239 downwards.
AAAACCAAGCAAAAAAGAAAAAGCTGAATATAACGATCATAATACTGTTAAGCCAGTAGCTATTTGTGAATATTTAATTAAATTATCAACTTTTTCAAAAAATGCTGTTGTGCTTGATCCTTTTATTGGAAGCGGCACAACTGCCGTGGCAGCAAAAAGGTTAGGAAAAAATTACATTGGAATTGATGCGAATGAAAAATATGTCAAGATAGCAGAGAGAAGAATTAAAGAACTGGATGACAAGCCCGATTTGTTCAAGCCAGAAAAAGTTGTTGAAAATCACAAAAAAACGGGACGACCTCTGGCCATCTGGAAAAACGGCAAGGCCGTAATGGTACCAGCAAGCAAAATTTTACCGAAATCAAAATAAAGTTGTATTATTAAAAATATATCTGTATTGGTTAGGCCGTCATACCGGCGAAAGCCGGTATCCAGTTGCACACTATGAATGTAAGAAAATTTCTAACCATTTTTTGGCTGCAGACCCAACTTGTTAAATTGGCTTAAACATCGTAAGGACAGGCCTGACCGCCCTTGCGATGTTTTTTGTATAGATAAATATTTTATGAACAAAAATGACTCAAAAACTGCTTTAATCATCGGTGGAAGCCGGGGCATCGGTAAAGCTATTGCTTTGCGGTTGGCGAAATCCGGATTTGATATCTGGTTGACTTATCATAGTAATCATGAAGCGGCTCGGGAGGTTAAAAGGGAAATCGAAAAGTTGGGCCGTGTGTGTGACGAATTGTCGTTTGATATCGGAAATTACGAACAAACAAAATCTGCTTTGAGTGAACGAGCCGAACTCAAACCTCCCGATGTGGTTGTATATAATGCCGGCATTGTCCGGGATAACCTGTTGGTCTGGATGACCAAAGAAGAATGGGATTCGGTAATTAATACCAATCTCAATGGGTTTTACAATGTAATTCATACGGTAATGTTCCCGATGCTGCGCGAGCAAAAAGGGAGAATAGTGATTATTTCTTCAGTTTCCGGCCAAATCGGACAGGCTGGACAGGTCAATTACTCCGCTTCCAAAGCCGGACTAATCGGCGCGGCAAAAGCTTTGGCCCGGGAAGTGGGAAAGAAAAACATTTTTGTTAATGTTGTTGCGCCGGGGGTGATTGAAACAGAAATGAGCAAAGACTTACCCAAAGATAAGATTCTCCCGCTGATCCCCTTGCAACGATTTGGCCAAGCTGAGGATGTTGCTTCAGTCGTAAATTTTCTTTGCTGTGAGGAGAATATGTACATCCATGGACAGGTAATCGGGGTTAATGGCGGATTAGCGATCTAACTTTCAGGAACAAAAAAATCTAACCATGAAAAAATATGACGATCTGGTGGTGGGCAGTGGTGTTAGCGGATTGACGATTGCTCTTTTGTTGGGAATGAGTGACCGTTCCGTGCTTCTTTTGGAAAAAAATTCCTCAATCGGAGGAAGTTTGGCCCGTTTTTATCGGCAGGGAGTCCCCTTCGATACGGGCTTCCATTTTACCGGCGGACTAACCAATAATGGTTTGCTGCGTGACATGTTTAGCATGCTCAGTATCGAAGAATACTTGTAGCCCCTGCTTTTTTCTCCCGATGGCGCGAATAAGATAATATTTGAGGATGAACAGGCGTCATTCGATCTCCCGGTTGGTATTGGCGATGTAAAAGAAAAATTAAAAAAATATTTTCCTGTAGACCGGGAAGCTATTGAACAATATTTTACCATGATGGAAAACATCTGCCGGCGTACCGCCATGATGAATATCCGCACAATGACCGATGAATGGAAAACTTTGGATGAAGATTATCTCAGTTTGGAGGCAGTTTTAGATGAATTGACCGAAAATAAGTTTTTAAAAAGTTTGCTGGCCGGGCATTGTCTTTGTTATGGTGTTAAACCACAGGAGACATCTTTCGCCAATCATAGCCGGATAAGTTTGCCGTTATACGATTCCTTGGTACGGATCAAGGGAGGAGGAGAAGCAATTATTCAGGTTTTTCGCAAAGAATTGGCTAAAGTTGATGTGACGATATTAACGGAAAGATTCATTAACGGATTTGCCGATATACAGGGAAAGAAAGTTGGAAGGTTTGTCTTAAATTCCGGTGAAGAAATTACCTGCGAAGATTGTATTTTTACTATTCATCCCAAAGAAATATTGAAGGTGCTTCCCCGGGAACATCTAAGCAACGCTTTTATTGATCGCATTGAAGCTTTCGAGCCGTCGGCCGGTTTTTTTTCCTTACAGGGTGTTTTGGGCGCGGGTAATTACTCCGCGGATGGCGAAGGCGATGTTGTTTCCTTCCTGCCGATGGCTGATCTGAACAAATTATTCGATTCCAGAAGTGCGGGACATTCGGCGATGGTAATGCAAAAAAACGCAGAAAATGTGGAAGGAATAGTCTGCCCAAAAATTAACGCCCTCTCGCTGAGCAGCGGGGAGGAAATCAGCCAATGGCGGAACACAAAAAGCGGAAGCCGGCCAGCTGAATATTATGAATACAAACAGCGCTGCGCCGGTCAAATGAAGGATCGGATCATCAAGGAATTTCCTGAATATTCCGGTTCTTTAAAGATCATTGACACGGCCTCAATGTTAACATTTCGCGACTATCTTAATTCTTACGACGGCGCGGCCTATGGCATAAAACAAAAAATCGGACAGATAAATCTTTTTGGCCGGCTGCCGCTGCGCAATATTTATGCTGTTGGTCAAAGTTCTATCCTGCCTGGTGTAATCGGAGCGATGCTGTCATCTTTTGTTCTGTCCAGCGTTATCCTCGGAAAGGAAAAATTCCATCAGTTTAGAGAGAGGCAGTTATGTCATTGAAACGCGTGGTAATTACCGGTGTGGGAGCTGTTTCTCCTTTAGGCAATACAGTAGGTGAGCTTGTCGGGGGGGTGGAAGAGGGAAAGTGCGCGGTCAAATCTATGGATGAATGGAGAAAATATAATGGTTTGCGCAGTCTTGTCGGGGCGCCGGCAGAGTTGAAAAATATGGAAGCGATTCCCCGGCAAAGACGCCGGTCCATGAGCCGGATCAGTATTTTTTCGGTCCAGGCTGCCGAGCAGGCGCTTGTTGATGCCGGGCTGGATAAGAGCAGACTTTCCAGCGGGCGGATCGGCTGTATCATCGGTTCTACTATGGGGGGGACTCAAAGTATCAGCGAAGCTTTTGAAATGATCATTCCGGATCGGGATATTTCCCGGTTAACCTCCACGAAACTTTTTCAGTGTTTTTCTCATACTGCGGCGATGAATGTGTCCCAGTATTTAGAGATCAACGGTTTTGTCATGGCTACCTGCGCGGCCTGCGCCTCCGGTTTGCAGGCTATCGGCACAGGATATGATCTAATCAGATTAGGGAGACAGGATGCGGTTTTATGCGGAGGAGCGGAGGAGCTCCATCCCATTGTTGCGGCGTCATTTGATGTTTTATATGCCGCCTCCACCAAGTTTAACGATCGTCCCCAAAAATCCTCTCGTCCGTTTGACCGTGACCGCGACGGGGTGGTCTGTGGCGAAGGATGCGGGGTTGTTGTTCTGGAAGATTACGAGCAAGCCCGGAAGCGAAAGGCCAGAATTTATGGAGAAATCATCGGTTACAACACCAATGGGAGCGGGGTTCATGTCAGCCAATCCAACGCTGAAGCGATGGCGGCCTGTATCCGGGATGCCTTAAAAGAGGCGCAAATCGAACCTGGCGCTGTTGATTATATCAATGCTCACGCCACGGCGACGGTTCAAGGCGATCAATCGGAAGTTAAGGCGATCAAAGAAATTTTTGGCAGTGATGTTCCCATCAGCAGTTTGAAAGGACATATCGGCCATACCTTGGGCGCCTCGGGGGTGCTGGAACTGATTGTCACCTTAGCGATGATGGATAAACAGGTTATTTACCCCACCCTGAATTTGGAGAATATCGCTGATGATTGCCAGGGAATCAATCATGTGGTAAAATCGTTCAATAAAACGATTAATACTTTTGTCACCAATTGTTTTGCTTTTGGCGGCATAAATTCCGTGATGGTCTGCAAAAAATTAAATTAGAATTATTTTTAAGATCGGAGGTCGTAAAATGAGCGAGCAGGAAATTATCGAGAAAGTAAATCAGGTGTTTGAAGAATCATTTGAAATTGGGCGAACAAAACTTCAACCCCGGATGCGGATCTTTGACGATCTTGGTTTGGATAGTCTGGATATCGTTGATCTGGTGGTTGCTTTGCAGTCTAAATTTGGCGTTAAGATACGCGATGATCAGCGGATCAGGGATATTCGCACCCTGGGAGATATTTATCAGTTTGTGCTCTCCCTGGAGAAAGAGAACAAATTTATGGTATCTGAAAATAGTAAATAATGGTTTTTCTAAAATTAATTTATTTAAATTTTTCCTTCTATTTGTTTTTCGTTGTATATTCTGTGGTCAGTATTCCGCTTTTGACCGGCTATGTATTTTTTATGACGGTTTTCTCCTCGTATCGGAACAGTTTGAGAAGATTGCGTCATGTAATCCGTTGGTGGGGTAACATTGTGATCCGGGTTCTGCCCTGGCCGTTGATCCGGATTGAATATCAGGATTTAGCGCCTGAAGATAATAAAGATCCCGCTGTTTTTGTGTGTAATCATCGTTCTTTCTCCGATGGGTTTTTAATGGCCTGTCTAGCCACGGAAGGTATTCAGGTGGTAAATAAATGGCCGTTTAGGATACCGGTTTTGGGTATCGTGGCCAGAATGGCCGGATATTTAAGTGTTACTGAACTGCCTTTCGAAGAGTTTTCCGGCAAAGCCGTTGTTCTGCTGAGACAGGGTGTTTCGATTGTGGCTTTCCCTGAAGGAACGCGATCGGGCAGTAAAACAATGGGACAATTCCATAGCGCGGTTTTTCGCCTGGCAATTTCCGCTCAAAAGCAGATTATCCCTTTATGCATTGTGGGAAATGAAGACATTCCCTGCCGCGGTTCTCTTTTATTAAGGCCGGGAATAATTAAAATCCAAAAATTACCGGCGCTTAAATGGGATGCTTTCAAAGAGATTAATGTTTTCCAATTAAAAAACAAGGTCAGGAATTTAATCGCCGAAAGAATTAAGATAATGGAGAAATAAAATTACGGATGGATTTACCCTCTCCCCTTGTGGGAGAGGGTAGGGTGAGGGGTACATTGCAAAAAAAATCGCCTCAATGCTGTACTGAATTTTCAGATGAAAAGATTGCTTTTTCCGCTCCGGAAACCATCAAAGATATCCAGGAAACAAAATTACAGGAGCACATCGCTTATTGCCGGGAATATTCTCCTTATTATCGCCGAAAAATCCCAGACTGGAATATTGATTGGAAGAAACCGCTTTTACCCCAGCTTTTCTCTTTGCCCTTGACCGGTAAACAGGATATCGAAAACTTTACTGAAGATTTTCGCGCAGTGCCCCCGGAAAATATTGTGGACATTTCCCTCTCTTCAGGGATCACCGGCAAACCGTTAAAAATGATGTATACGGATAATGATTTAAAGCGGCTGGCCTATAATGAAAAAAAATCTTTTCTGGCCTGCGGGATCAGCGCCGGGGATAAGGTCCTTTTAACCTGCACGATGGATCGTTGTTTTATTGCCGGGCTGGCCTATTTTTTGGGTTTGCGCAGCCTGGGCGCCGCGGTAATCAGAAACGGTTTAAACAATCTGGAGAGTCACTCTGAAATCATAAAAACACTCAATCCGACGGTGATCGTCGGTGTCCCTTCCTTTTTGCGTAAATTGGGACTATATCTGGCCGACCGGGAAATGACACCGGCCAAAAGAGGGATAACCAGAATAATTTGTATCGGGGAACCTCTGAGGGATAAAAATTTTCAAACCTTGCAGGTGGGAAAGGATTTGGAAGAAATTTGGCAGGCAAAAATATTTTCCACCTATGCTTCATCGGAGACAATCACCACTTTTTGCGAGTGCGCTGCCGGGCAGGGCGGGCATCTGCATCCGGATTTAGCTGTGGTAGAAATTGTTGATGAAAATGGCCAGGCGCTGGCTTGCGGTTCAGCGGGGGAAATTGTGGTGACACCCCTTTCCATTGAAGGGATGCCTTTGATCAGATATATGACTGGGGATATCAGTTTTCTGTTGGATGAACAGTGTTCCTGTGGGAGGTTTTCTTCGCGGTTAGGGCCGGTTTTGGGAAGAAAAAAACAAATGATGAAAATAAAAGGGACAACTTTATATCCCCAATCCATTTATACAGCGCTGGAAGAAATAAATATCGTTGAGGATTATTATCTCGAAATCAGCGGTGAAAACGATCTTTCCGACCAGGTTGTTATTCACCTGACCGTTAAAAATACCGCTTATACCGCCGAAATGATCGAAGAAAAAATTCAAGCCCGGCTGCGGGTTAAACTTGATGTCGTCATTGAAGAAAATGAGAGTGTTAAAAAAATTGTCTATGCGCAAAATTCCCGTAAACCTGTGCGTTTTTTTGACCGGCGTGGTGTGACAAAATAGAGGTAATGAATAGTGGACAATAGCAAAAAACAAATTTTTTTTTATGAGTTTTCGCTTGCCGAGATCAAGGAAGCCGAGCAGAACAACCGGCTTCTTTCTATGGAGATTGAGTTAAGTTTCCGCTGCAATTTCCGCTGCTCGTATTGTTATGTCCCGGATAAGTTGACGGCGGAAAAAGAATTAACCGAAGGAGAAATTCGCGATATAATCAGGCAGGCTCGCGATCTGGGAGCAAAGAAGATTGTTCTGCTGGGCGGTGAACCGATGATTTATCCGCTTCTTTTTCCGATGCTGGAATTTATCAGGGATCTGGGACTTACTGCGGAGATGTTTACTAACGGGATAAACATCGACGTTCCTGCGGCAAAACGATTGCTTAATCTTGGTGTGCATGTTGTTCTAAAAATTAATTCTTTTGATGAAAAAAAACAGGATGAACTAACCGGCTGCAAGGGGTCGTACAAGATCATTCACGGCGCGTTGGCTGCTTTGAAGGATGCGGGATATCCCGGCCAGAATGCCTTCCTTGCCGCCAGCACAATTATCTGCCGGCAGAACTACGAGGAGATCCCTGGGTTATGGCAATGGCTGCGCGACCAAAACATCGTTCCTTATTTCGAAACGATCACACCCCAGGGACGGGCTAAAACAACCTCTGATCTTCATGTCGATGCTCAGAAAGTCTATGAGCTTTTTAGTAATTTGGCCGAAATAGACAATACAAAATATGGGTATCAATGGGATCCTCAGCCCCCCTTAGCAGGGAGCAGGTGTATGCGTCACCGGTTTTCCTGTCTGGTTACGGCTATCGGTGAGGTTAGGCCATGTGTGGGCATTACTGTTTCACTTGGCAATGTTCGACAGCAAAAACTTAAGGATATTCTTGGCGATAGTAAAATTGTCAAAGATTTCAAAAATTATCGGCAGGTGATCAAAGGTCCTTGCCGGAATTGCGATAAAGCTGATACTTGTTACGGCTGCCGCGGGGCGGCTTATCAACTAACCGGCGATTATTTTGCTTCTGATCCTACCTGCTGGAGAAACAGCGACAAACAGAAAGAGATTATCTGTTTGCCTCTTGCTGTCGATCCTCTTATCCCACAGCAGTCACCGATGCGTGTCATTGATACCCTGGTTAAAGTGGGGGAGAGAAAAGGAGAGGTTTCTGCCCAGATCAAGGACGGAATGTTGTTCGTGGATGAGGAAGGATTTATCGACGAAGCGATATATATGGAGATGATGGCCCAGGCGATAGCGTCTCTGGAAGGGTTCAAGCATTTGGGTATTTCTGCTTCACCGCCAAGCGGGTACCTGCTTGGCGCAAAAGGGATTAAAATTTATGGCCGGGCGAAAACAGGCGACCGGCTGACTATTTTTGTTAATGAAGAAGCCCAATTTTCCAACTTTTATATCATCCATGGCCGGATTTATCGTGGTACCCAATTGCTGGTTGAAGGGGAGATAAAAGTTTATAAGATGGCGGACGAGGAAGTGCCGGTATCTTAATAGTAGGTTATAGGAAATTTGAAGTTGTAGGGAACGGTCGCGACCGTTCTTTTGTGTGTTCCCCCTTTAAAAAGGGGGATTAAGGGGGATTTGAAAATTATAAATATTGTCTAAATCTCCCCTGCCCCTCTTTTTAAAAGAGGGGAAAAAATGTCGCAGATATGTAAAGTTTCGAGCGAAACTCGATCTAACTTCTGAGGATAATTGATCAATGAATCCGCTTGCGGCAGAAATAAAAAAAAGTCTGACTACGATCGATGTGGAACAAACCGGTTGGATCACGGCTGAATTTGTTTTTTCTACGGAGTTTGCCGGATTTAAAGGGCATTTTCCCAATAATCCGATTTTGCCGGGGGTTTGTTTGATTCAATCCGTTATTCTGGTTTGCCGGGAAGGAAAGAAGAGGGATTTTCGTTTAAAGGAAATTATTGGAGCCAAGTTTTTTACGCCGGTTATGCCTGGTGAAGAAATTATTTGTCGTTGTCAGGATATTTCTCAAGAGGAGTCTTCAACAATGATAAAAGCCTGGTTTAACAAAGCGGAGACTAAAGTTGCCGTTATCCAGTTAAAATTGGAGTCTTAAAATGATGAACATTCGTCGTGAAACAGGAAATTATTTTAGCCGTGAAGAGGGGACTCCTGAACCGATCTGCGTAAACCTATGCCGGAGGGTGCAATTCAGCGAGGCTGATGCGATGGGGATTGTTTGGTTCGGCCATTATTTACGGTATTTTGAAGAGGCCGCCGCGGAGCTTGGCCGGCAAAGCGGGTTATCCTACAAAGATTTGTTTGAGACAGGTCTGCGTACCCCGGTTGCCCAAGTTCACGTCGATTATCATCTTCCCCTGAGAATTGATGAGCAGTTTGTGATCAAGGCTGTAATGATCTGGTCCGAGGGCGCCCGCCTAAATACCGAATATTCTTTGATTAAGGAAGATGGCAGTCTTGCGGCAACCGGATATTCAGTCCAGTTGTTTATCGATGCTGGAAACGGTGATGTCTGCCTGGTTGTGCCGCCGATACTGGGAGAATTCCGTAAAAAGTGGAAGGATGGCAAGTTTAAAGTTTTCCCCCTTTTAGAAAGGGGGACTGAGGGGGATTTAGAAAATGTTGTCAAAATCTCCCCTACCCCTCTTTATAAAAGAGGGAAAAAAATGCCCAGCAGACGTATAAAGTTCTGATGAGCAATGAAGTGGTAATTACTGCTTATGATTTGATCACAGCGTATGGCTGCGGCATAGAGGTTTGCTGGCAAGGTCTGCTTTCTAGGCAAACTGCGATTCGTCGTTGCGAGCGGTTTTTTACCGGTAATTTTCAAACAAATAATGCGGCAACGATCCCTTTATTCGATGAACGGAAAACATCTGAAGATTCACTGCTTATCCAGATACTGCGAATGTTGATCGGGGAAGCTGGCGCGAATATCCCAAAGGATTCGAGGCTGATGTTCGCTTCCACCGCGGGGGAAATAGATGTTTTAGAAGAAGCCGTCATCGCCAAAAATAGCGAAGTTCAAGATAGTTATCCCGGATGTTTATTGGCAAAAGTTAAAGATCTTTGCCGTTTGAGCGGGCCGGCTTTATATGTTTCCGCGGCCTGCGCCTCATCAACGGCGGCGGTGGCACAGGCCGCGATGATGATTGAAAGTGGTTTAACCGATTGTGTTCTTGTGGCGGCTGGCGATATCGTCAGTGAGTTTGTTTTTGCCGGATTTTCTTCATTAATGGCGCTGTCCCCTGATGTCGCCCGGCCCTTTGACCGGAATAGAAACGGGTTAAGTATCGGTGAAGCGGCCGGTTATGCGCTATTAATGAGCAAAGAGCGGGCTTTGCGGGAAGAGAGAAATATTTTGGGAGAAGTTTCCGGCTGGGGTTTAACTAGCGATGCTAACCACATGACCGGTCCTTCCCGTGATGGCGAAGGGTTGGCGGAGGCGATCAGAAAAGCGCTAAGGAAAGCGGGCAAACCTATTGAGGCGGTCGGCAGTATTGCCGCCCACGGTACGGGAACACTATATAACGATGCGATGGAAATGAAAGCTTTTCAAAAAGTGTTTGGGGAACGGAAACTTCCGGCTTATTCAGTCAAGGGAGCGATCGGGCACACTTTAGGCGCGGCCGGACTGGTCGAGATGATTATTGGACTTAAATCTTTGGCGGAAGGAATGGTTCCTCCCACGGTAAACCTGATTGATGTTGATGCGGAGGCTGAAGGGATGGTTTCGGCAACAGCTTTGCCAATGGACAGCTTGACCACAGTATCCGTCAACGCCGGGTTTGGAGGAATAAACGCTGCCTTGGTAATCACTAAAATATTATGATCACGATTTCCGGAATTGGCTGGATAGCGAAAAAAAAACATGGAACTTTGTTGAAAAAATTCAGCGGGCAGTATGAAAACGCGGAGAATTTATATTCACAGCTTTCGGAAAAGAAAATATTTCGATGGCCGGTAAAGAACTTTGAGCGGTTTGATGCAGCGTCCAAAATAGCCTGTTGTTCCGCGGCGTTGGCTTTAAATGATGCCGGTCTGTCTTATGCCCAGGAACAAAAACAAAATATGGGAATTTTCGGGACATTCAACGAAGGCAGCGCCAGAACCAATTATGCTTATTTTTCCGATTATATTGAGAATGGAAGAAAGTTGGCCCGGGGGAATTTATTTATTTACACCCTGCCTTCAAGTCCCTTAGCTGAGACATCGATTTGTTTCGGATTCAATGGACCGTTAATGTATTTGCTGTTTGAAGAGAACGGCCTCATTCACTTGTTAACAATGGCCCAAGCGGCAATTATCGGGAAAGAGTGCGAAAAGGTTATGGCGATATACAGGAATGAAGAAGATGCCGTTAGTTTTATTCTGGAAAATTCCGTCACAGCCGGAAAAAATCCTGAATTGGAAAATATAATTCAAAAAATTAACAACATCATTGATATTAAGGAAATAATCTCAAGTATATGAAAATTAAACTGATTTACCCTCGCTGGGCTAAGTTGAAAAATCAGCCGGAATTTAATTTGCCGCCGCATGGGCCGGTATGTTTTGCGGCTGCTTTAAACTCTGCTATTCAAATCGAATTCTGTGACGAAAATGTTGAGCGGCTGGAGTTTAACAACGATATGGATTTCGTTGCTTTATCGGTGATGCTGACCTGCCAGATAAACCGGGCCTGGGAGATCGCGGATATATATCGGGCGATGGGCAAAAAAGTGATCTTTGGCGGGATTGCTACGATGCTGCATTTTGAAGAAACTTTAGAACATGCCGATGCTGTTTTTCTTGGAGAAACCGAGGGCCGCTTCGATCAGGTAATCAGCGATTTTAAGGCCGATAAATTGCAGAAGGTCTATGATTTTCGCAACGACTTTCCGGATACGGCATTAATTAAAACGGCGCGGCGGGAAATTCTTAACCGTCCGTTGTATAATTTTCGGGGGGTGAGGATGGTCGATCTTGTTCATGCCTCGCGGGGCTGTCGGTTTAATTGCTTTCCCTGCTGTACTCCTTACCTGGGAGGACGCCGTTTTCGGCCGCGGCCAATCGGAGCGGTGGTCGAGGAACTGGAAAAAATTGGCAATAACCGGTTGTTTTTAGTTGATAATTCCCTCTCCCAGGATGACCAATGGGAAAAAGAACTTTTTAAAGCGATCGCCCCTTTGAAGAAAAAATGGATCTCCCATCCGATCAAAGACGACGATGAAATTCTTGATCTGGCGGTGAAAGCCGGATGCTGGTATGTTTATCAGGCGGTGGTGGATACCTCCGATCATATTTGCCGGAAAGTAAAAAGATTGAAGGAACGCGGTATCGGGGTGGAAGGCACGGTAATCCTGGGGTTAGACACCCATGATGAAGATTATATCAAACGCCTGGTAGATTTTCTCCTGGAAATCGATCTCGATCTTGCCGAATTTACTCTGCTAACACCTTTTCCTCATACGCCGATCAGGGCAGAATTGGAACGGCAGAACAGAATTCTGCATAACGATTGGAACCGTTACACGGCTGACGAAGTTGTTTTTAAACCTCTGAAAATGAGCGTTGATTCTCTCCAGAAAATGTATGATTATGCCTGGGAAACTTTTTACAACGATCAAAGCAAAGAAATCAAGATGGGTAAACTTTATCTGAATGTAATAAAAAAAGAAAAAAATGACGGAACATTTCGTCCGTTAAATTTGGAGCAGCGAAAATAATTCCCTGATGAAAATTCTTCTAATCTCCGCAAATGTTGCCATTACCCCTTATCCGGTCTATCCGCTGGGGTTGAGTATGATCGCCGGAGCGCTGAAAAAGGCCGGACATGATGTCTGCCAGTTTGATTTTCTGGCCAGTGGCGAATCGCTAGATACCCTCAAAGAATCTATAAAAAAATTGGCGCCGCAAATAATCGGGATATCCATCCGGAACATTGACAATGTAAATTTTCTGAATACAAAACAATACATGGATGCGGTAAAAAAAATTGTGGAAACTGTTCGTAGTCAGAGCAAATCCCCGATTATCCTGGGCGGTTCGGGGTTTTCCATTTTGCCCGAGATAATTTTACGGGAAACAGCCGCCGATTACGGTGTTGTTGGGGAAGGGGAGAAATTGATCGTCGAATTCGCCAAAAATGCTGAACAGGGAATTTATCCCGGGCAAAAACTACTCAGGGGAAACTACTGTCAGCAGGGGGATGATCTCTCCTCAGCTCTCTATGATCCGCAAATTATGCCTTTTTATTTAAAAAGGGGAAATAGCGGTTCGGTCCAAAGCAAACGCGGATGTTCCCAGCGCTGTGTTTATTGCACCTATCCCTACCTGGAGGGCGTATCGATCCGCTGCCGTGATCCCCGCGCGGTGGTCGCAGATATCCAACTCTTAATTGATACTTACCAGATCAAACATCTTTTCTTCACGGATTCAGTTTTTAATGATCGTGAGGGAAATTTTCGGGCTGTAGTCAAAGAAATGATCAAGCGGAATATTTTTATCCCCTGGACCGGTTTTTTCCAACCTGTGGGCATAAATGAAGAGGACATTGAATTGATGAAACGGACCGGATTAAAGGCTGTGGAGCTGGGTTCGGATGCTTCGACAGATACGACCCTGCGCCGGATCGGTAAACATTTCCTTTTTAAAGACATTGTTGCGGCCAACGATCTTTTCAATCAGCACAATATTGCTGCCGCCCATTATTTCATGTTCGGTGTTCCCGGGGAGACAGTGGAAACCGTGCGAGAAGGAATTGAAAATATAAAAAGTCTAGCCAGGACAGTCTGTTTTATCTTTATGGGAGTAAGAATATTTCCAGGTACACCCCTTGCTCAGCTGGCGGACCGGGAGGTGATGCTTTCATCCGGCAATAATTTGCTTAACCCGGTATATTACATTTCTCCCGGTTTGGAAGCTCAATGGTTGGAAAAGACTTTAACCTTGTCCTTCTCCGGTTTGCGCAACTGCATCTTCCCGCCGGATTCGATGGAGAGAAATATTTCCCTTTTGCATGAAATGGGCTATTCCGGTCCTTTATGGGATATGCTTATTGCTGCGAGCAGGGGAGACAGAAGAAAAAAAAGCCCTTCTATGTAAGTTGCAGGGAACGGTCGCGGCCGTTTCCTACAACTAAGGCCTATGTGTGTTCCCCCTTTTGAAAGGGGGATGAAGGGGGATTTTAAAATATTGATAAAATCTCCCCTACCCCTCTTTTTAAAGAGGGAAAAAAACGTCACAGATAGGCAAAGTTCCGAGCGCAACTTGGATTAACTTATTGCTTAAAAAATTGGATAATTTTGACAAATTATGCTGAAAGATAATTATTGTGCTGATGAATATTTTTGGTGTGTTATTCCGGTGTTTAATAATCGGGAAACGGTCCGGGATGTGGTCGTTTCCAGTATTGCCTATATTCGAAATGTGCTGGTAATTGATGATGGCAGCAGTGATGTTGATCTGGCCGGTTTATTGGCTGATCTTCCGGTCACCGTAATCCGGCACCCGGTTAATCGGGGCAAGGGGAAAGCAATTCTGACCGCTTTGCGCTATATCCAAAAACAAGGCGGGCGTTTTATGATCACTATTGACGCTGATGGTCAGCATTATCCCCGGGATTTGGAAAAATTTAAAACAATTTCAAGTCAAGATCCGGCCGTTTTGTTGATTGGCAGCAGAAATTTTGACACCGCCAATGTCCCTCCGAAGAGCCGGTTTGGCCGCAAATTGGCCAATTTTTGGATACTGCTGGAAACCGGTATCATTGTCGATGATAGCCAAAGCGGTTTTCGCGGTTATCCGGTGGAATCTATTGCTCAATTAAATTTATCCGGTTCCCATTATGATTTCGAGGTGGAAGTTTTAGTCAAGGCCGCCTGGGCCGGGCTCAAAATAAAAACCATCCCTGTAGATGTGTTCTACCCTTTACCGGAACAGCGCGTCACTCATTTCCGGCACTATCTGGACAATATCAGGATTTCCTTGATGCACGCCCGGCTGGTGATGAAGAGTTTGCTGCCATTTACCCATCGGAAGGAGATAACAAAAATAATTTCCCTTAGTTTTTGGCAGATTCTCCGGCACCCGGTCATGTTTTTAAAAAAACTGCTTATCGAGCATTCTACGCCGAGCGGACTGGCCGCCTCAGCGTTTGTCGGAATTTTTTTGGCGGTACTGCCGATCTTCGGGCTGCACAGCGCCGCCATTTTGTATGTTACTACCAAGCTGCATTTAAATAAAATTATGGCTCTGGCAATACAGAATATCTGTATACCGCCTTTCGTCCCGATGATTTGTGTGGAGATCGGGTATTATCTTCGCTTCGGCCGTTGGCTGACTGTGATCTCCTGGGAAACTTTTGGGCCTCAACTGCCGCAGAGAATTATGGAATGGTTTCTGGGATCATTGATTGTTGCCCCGGTACTGTCTTTTATTGTCGGCGTTACAGTTTTTTTATCGGCCCGGATTTTAAAGAAAAAAATCATCAGATGAAAACGGATAAAAGACAAAGAGGCAATACGGCCGGTTTATGGTTTTTTAAAATGACTGTGCATTTGTTTGGGGTGTTCATTGCCTATGGATTTTTATATTTTGTCTGCCTGTATTATCTGATTTTTGACCAACCGGCGGTTTGCTCGGCTATGCCGTACATTAAACGCAGATTTGCCGGCAGTAATTTCTTCGTCAGTTATTGGCGCATTTACCGGTTGTTCTTGAACCAGGGCCGGCAGTTAATTGACAAATATGCGCTGATCTCCGGAGCAAAAAAATATAATTTTAAGGTTTACGGCGCAGAGGAAATCCAATCCCTTCTTGCCGATGGACGGGGAATGATTTTGCTTACCGCGCATCTGGGAAATTGGCAGGCGGCGATATCCACCCTGGACAGTCTGGGACGGCCGGTATACCTGGTGATGAAACCGGAAGATAACCGCGCGGTCAAAGATTATTTAAAGATCAATGAGCAATGGAAAAATGTTCAGATCATTTCGCAGGAACAGTATCTGGGCGGAGTAATAGAAATTATGGCGGTCTTAAAAAATGGCGGGATTGTTTCGATTATGGGTGACCGTAGATATGGTTCCAAAACGACGGAAATTGATTTCATGGGAGGAAAGGCGATGTTCCCTTGCGGCGCTTTTACCATTGCTTTTGCCGCTCAATGTCCGATGTCGGTTCTTCTGACGGTTAAAACCGCCCGTCAAACGTATTCGGTGAACTTGAAAAATATCATTTATCCGTATTTGGAAACCGGGGAGAATAAACCGGAAAAAATCAAAAATTCGATGCGGAAATTTGGCAAAATTCTTGAGCAGTTTATTGCTGAATATCCCTACCAATGTTATTTGTTTACCGATCTATGGAACCCGGAACCCAGGGAAGAACAGATAGAATAAATTTTGTAATTTTGAGAAAGGAGAAAACAAGTGAATGAGCAAACGGAAGAACAAAACCAGGGGTTATCAGTAATTCGAAAAAATTTAAAGGAACTGCTGATTAAGAACCTTTCGATCCCCGGTAAAAAACCGGAGGATATTAAGGATGATGAGGTTCTTTTCGGTGAAGGTCTCGGCCTCGATTCTCTTGATGCCGTAGAGATTGTCGTTATTTTACAGCGAAATTATGGCCTGGAGATAAGAAACATGGAGCAAGGCCGGAAAATTTTTTATTCGCTGGATACTTTGGCCAGATTTGTGCAGGAAAACATCAAGAATAAACAAAAATGAGGATTTTGCCTTGAATATTCCCATTACCGGTTTAGGTTGTATTTCTGCGGCAGGTAAAAACCTGCCGGAAACATTGCAATCATTTAAGGATGGACTTCGCCAGGCCGGAGTTGTTTCGCTATTTCCCACAAATCTGCAATATCCGGTTTTTGAGGTAAAAAAATTTATTCCGGAGCCGGGGAAAAACCGGATGCGGACAATGGATTTGGCGCTAACCGCGACTTTTGAGGCGATGTCGATGGCTGGATACAAGGCCGGTTTTGCCGGCCTAAGGGTTGGCGTTTGTCTGGGAACGACTGTCGCCAGTCAGCTAAATGATCTGGAGTTTTACCGGACATATAAGCAGTCAGGCGAAGCGCCGATGAAGGCCATAGATCGTTATCTGCAAGGCAATCTGTCTGAGGCTGTGGCCAGAGAAGTTAAAGCGAACGGTCCTTGTTGCACGGTGGTGAATGCCTGTTCTTCGGGTACCGATGCTATTGGGGTGGCCTCATCCTGGCTGCGCGCCGGCCTCTGCGATGTGGTCATCGCCGGCGGGGCGGATGAATTAAACATGGTTCCTTACTGCGGGTTTGCTTCTCTGGGAATCGTCAGCAAAAATCTTTGCGCGCCATTCGATCGGGATAGAATGGGCTTGAATTTGGGTGAAGGCGCAGGGATATTGATCCTGGAAACTGAGCAAACCAGCCGTTCAAGGGGAGATGGGCAAAAACTATCCCTGGCCGGATATGCTTCCTGCGCTGATGCTTATCATCTTACGGCTCCGCATCCGGAGGGACATGGATTGGAAAACGCTTTGCGGGAGGCCATGAATGAGGCCGGGATTACGCCTGGCGAGGTAAGTTTTGTGAACGCGCATGGTACGGCAACACACGATAATGATCTGGTAGAGGGCAAGATTTTGTCCCGCTTCTTTGGTCCGAAAATTAAAATACTTTCCACAAAAGGTTATACCGGGCACACGTTGGGTGCGGCCGGAGGCATGGAGGCTGGTTTTTCTGCCGCGGCTTTAAATGAGGGCTGGATACCGGCCAGCGCCGGTTTTTTGCATCAGGATGAAGAAATACCCTTAACGCCCGTGACCGAAACATCAGCTATCCATGGTCAGTATGCTGTCTCCACTTCACTGGGTTTCGGCGGCAGTAACGCTGTTATAGTGTTAAAAAGAAAAAAGTCATGAGTTGTGGGTTGAGTGTTGTGAGTCGTGGGTCTTGAGTCGTGGGTTGTGAGTGTATAAGGAATCGAATTTTTTAAGCTTAAGACACATGACTCATGACACAAGACTCATAATTTTTTTGAGGAAAAAATGTATGAACATCTTAGGTATCGGCACAATTTTTAATCGTGGTCGGGGAGTATCCTCTTTTGCCGAAGCGCTTCAAGAAGGCTGGGTGTCTCCCTCCATTTCCACCGATCCCTTTTCCCCGGTATATCGTGTCGACCCGGAATTGTTAAACGATCAGGAAATCGCGCGAAAAATCAGACGGGCGGATAAATTCGCCACCATGGCCGTAATCGCTGCCAGCGATGCGGTTAAAGACAGCGGTATTCCAGCAGATCAGGTGTGTTCCTCCTTGGGAATCATTGTTTCTACCGGTTTTGGTCCGCACGCGACCACCTTTCATTTTCTTGACGATATCCTTACTTACGGGGATGCGGGAGTTTCTCCCACATCATTTTCTCATTCTGTGCATAATGCGGCGGCCTCTTATATCGCTTCCCTGCTCAAAAGCCGGGGGCCGGCGATTACCCTTACCCAGTTTGCTTTTCCATTCCATCAGGCCTTAATTATTGCCCAGGCCTGGATAAAAGAAGGCCGCTGTAAAAATGTGCTGGTCGGCGGCGTGGATGAATGCGGGACGGTCATGGAGTATGTTTGTCGGAAAAAATTATCTCTGGATGCTCAGGGAAAGATCAGGCCTTTTCAATTTTCCGACAAACCCGTCACCGTTCCCGGAGAAGGCAGTGTTTTTTTTCTTCTTGGTGAAGACAATGACCAGCCATCTTACTGTAAAATAGAAGATGTTTATTTTGATCCCGACCGTTTAGGTGGGGATAAACCGGATCTTTATCTTTTGGATGCCGATGGAATGACCGGTGATGAATCGGTTTATCGAAAGTCAATTGCTGGTAACATTCCCGCGGCCTCTTATACCCCGTTATTCGGCGCAATGATGATGGGCAGCGCCTTCCATTGCCTGGCTGGGGCGCTGAGCATTAAAAACAATCTGCTCTACGCTTGTCCTGTGCCGGAGAACCCGTTCAATATCAGTATCTGTAAATTGACAACACAGGCAAAAATTAGTAGTATTCACTGTATAAAATTCAATTGTTCAAGCCGTCCGGCGGTGATCCGCTTAACAACTTAGGGCATTATTTTAAAAGGAGGATCTGTAATGAGAGATAAAAGAATGAATTTTTTTGCTGTGGAGCGCTCAAAAACTTCCAACTTTCCTGCGATTATCAAAACAAAAAATATTTAATCGCTTACAACCATCATTTTTAATCGGGCGAATTTTTAGAAAACACTGAATCTGCCTATCAGTGGGCCGAAAATAACGCTCCCGCCATCAAGAGAAAAAGAGACAGGTATTGGCCGAAATGGAATAATAAACCGGATACAGACAAACCACTTCTATTACCGGAAGACGGGCAATAAAAATAAAAAAATTAGACCTGGAGAGGTTAAAATCTGATGGAAGAAAAAGCTCGGCCTGTAAACCAAAATGGCATATATAAATCGTTGCCTTGATTAGGTTAACTTTTTTCATCTTTTCCCATAATAAATAGAGAGATGAATTTCATCACTCCGGCATGTTTTTAAAAGGAATTTCAATGTTTGGCAAAAATCAAATTTCCCCCTTTTTAAAGGGGGAAACACACACAAAACAAACATTGAGTTTCTTTGCTTAAATTTAAAATTACAGTAGGTTACTAATGACGCCTTTGATTTTGACTTGTATTTTTATTGTTGTAAATAACAGTGTGAAACATCAAAATTCATGTACAGAAAGTGGTGAAGACCCAACAAATTTAGTATACAATATCAAGTTGCATTTTGAGAATTTCTGTCGCTGAAAAATCGGGACTTCGAGCAGGATGATTAGCGATTTGAAGTTAGAAAGGTTGGGTTCTTAATAATTCCCAGAATTGACGAATGTTTAGAATTTTTATCTCTTTATATTTTTTCAACACTAATAAAGCCTTATCATTAGTTAAAATAAGATCAGCAGAACTCTTAACCGCAGTGCCGATTACCATTACATCTTTGGGGTCACGGCAGATTTGAAAATTTAGCTGCTGCGGTTCGACAATCCGGGCTCTTGATTTTATCAATTCAATAATCTCTTTGACGATACTTTCCGGGACCTTAATCTTTTTTAGCAATCCATTTTTAACTTCTTCGATTAAAACATCGCAGATAAAGATCTCATGGTCATTTAAACATACCTCGAATATTTCCGCGCATAAACCGTGAGCCGCATAAGCGGCAATAATTATATTAGAATCAATAACAATTTTCATTTTTTCAATGCCCGGAACACATCTTCGTCAGTAATTAACCCCTGAGCCTCGGCAAAAGGAAGCGTTTTCTTTCTAAGTTGACGGAAGCGTTTTACGGCGATGTAATGTTCTATTGATTCTCTGACTATTTGTCCAAGCGGTTCCCTTTCCTGCCTGCTTATTTGCTCTAATTCCTTACGAGTATCACTAGACAACCTTACTGTAAACACACTTTTCATATTAACCACCTCCGTATTACATCGTAACATACTATTGGCAAATTGTCAAGTATTTTTTGCAACTAATAGGGGACGGTCTTCACTTATTAACTTAAGCAATTTGGGGGTTTTTCATAGATGATGTTGCAGTTTTTCGGAAAGCATGGGAACGGAAAACATTACTTCGGGATTTCTCAGCGTTAGTGTCCTCTTTTCGCGGGACTAATTCACTACTAAGCGTGAGATAGGGTAAAGTTTGCTTGCCAGCCCCCATGGGGGCTGGCAAGCAAAAAAAATTCGCAAAAATTGAAATTTTTTGTGAAT
>JBDRON010000106.1:0-2186 GCA_043810025.1 Elusimicrobiota bacterium | reverse complement strand
GGTTGATTGCTTCCGAGGCGGTCTGGGAAAATAACAGGCAAAATATCAATAATAACAGGCCGGACTTCATGCAAAAATTATAGCACAAAAAAAATCAATGGACGACCCCCCGTATTCAGTCATCTAAAATGTAACCATGCGCGGTATCATTGCCTCATTCAAAAATGTAACCCTAAAATCCCCTGCAGATTCCCAGTTAAAGTCAAAATTCAAGGCAGCAAGGAAGCTTTTTGGCGGACCAACTCCGGCTTGCCGCAAAAAGAACAAATATGAAGAACGGCTTACCAGCCGCTTTGTAATGCAAGACTGCTCCTGCCAAAATGAGGAATGGGTAATAAAATTAAGCGACAAGATTAAGGATCTAAACTCTGGAATAATCTAAATCCCTCTCGATATACAGAAAAAAGGGGGATTTATGGAGATAAAATTTAAAATGGCATATTTTCGAGGTATCTACGATCGCTATCATAGTGTTTCAAGCCCGGTTAAGACAGAAATTCTAGATGAATTCTGTAATGTTTGCGGATACAACCGCAAATACGCAATCCGCAAACTTAACAAGCCTCCGTCCGGACAAAGAGCTGCTGTCGTCAACAACCGGCGCCATTCGACTAAATATGAGGAAACAGTAGTTGATATTATCACAAAAGTTTGGGAAGCGGCCGGTTATCCCTGCTCTGATCGTCTAAAAAGCGTTCTCCCGCTCTGGATGCCCTGGATTGAAAAATATTTTACTCTAAATTGTGAGCTAAAAGAAAAAATATTGAAAATTAGCCCGAGCCAGATGGATCGAAGAATGCGAACACAAAAACTGGTGAAAAAAAGGAGAATTTACGGACGGACAAAACCAGGAACACTGCTGAAACACCACATCCCCATAAAAACCGACCACTGGGATGTAAAAGAACCCGGCTATACAGAAGTAGATACTGTTTCTCATTCCGGGAATTCCGCGGATGGGACATTCGCGTATTCCGTAAATCAAACAGACATATTAACCACATGGGTAGAAACCAGGGCTGT
Organism: Elusimicrobiota bacterium; assembly: GCA_043810025.1. Taxonomy (GTDB): domain Bacteria; phylum Elusimicrobiota; class JBDRON01; order JBDRON01; family JBDRON01; genus JBDRON01. The sequence goes on along the minus strand of JBDRON010000106.1, from coordinate 1,163 downwards.
CCTTGGTAAGGGGGAGAGGAATATCAGTTCCGCATTAGATGAAATGGAAGAAACTTTCCCTTTTAAAGTTTTGGGCCTGGATTCCGACAATGGCAGTGAATTTATTAATTATCATCTCTACGAGCGCTGCAAAAATCGCAACATTCAATTCACCCGCGGCCGGCAATACAAAAAAAATGACAACGCCCATATCGAGCAGAAAAATTGGACGCATGTCAGAAAAATCATGGGCTGGGATCGTTATGACACTCATACTGCGGTGGATGCCATGAATAATCTTTACAAAAACGAACTGCGCTTGTTTATGAACCTGTTTATGCCCTCGATGAAGCTGTTGGATAAAAAAAGGATCGGATCAAAAGTTAAAAGGCATTATGATAAACCGGCAACCCCTCTGGATCGGCTCATCGCCTCCGGCAAAGGATATCCAGACAAAATCGAACAGTTAATAAAGTTACGGGAAACAATGGATCCTTTTGAATTATCAAGAATTATTGACAAAAAGCTGGGGAATATAATAAAGCTGACTAATTATCGTCAAAGTCCTAAGACAAGTCAAAAATCTGGACTTCCTGCCTTGTCCGGCCGATCAATGGTTAAATCTAACCGGAAATTAAGCCGGAGAGAGCAAGCCGTACTTGAAGAAGTTTCAGAATTATTTGGAATGAATATATTGGTCAACAAATAAACCACTCATCTCTTACAAGGTTGCCTTTTTCATGTCTGAACGATAGTATCAATTGGAGAGAAGAGGAATGAAAATCCTCTGATCCGCCTTTGGCGGATAAAAAAGATTTTAAGTCTTTCTTCTGCTATTTTCTTAAAAACAACCTAAACAACAAATCCTCAATTAGCAGGCTTTAGAGCTAAAATCTTTTTGCCATTATCATGGCCAGAGGATTTTCATTCCTCCCCTCATCCCCCTCCATTCCAGCATAGAGCAAAGTTACCTTTTTGGATGACTTAATGATACCCCGCAAAGTTACCTTTTTGGATGACTTGACAGGTTATTCCGGCGCGGATGTCGCACCAAAGTAGTAATGTTACATTTGGCCAAAGTAGAAATGTTACACTCTAAACCAAGGAGTGTGATAAATAATGGCCAAAGAGGTGCTGCCCATGACACAAATAGATTTGGACCGCTTGAAGATCCTGCATCAATC
>JBDRON010000105.1:0-7620 GCA_043810025.1 Elusimicrobiota bacterium | reverse complement strand
TCAAAAACGATTTAAGCCCCGAAGGGGCGAAGGTATTTTCGACATTTGGCATATTATTTTCCTGCGCCCTTTCAGGGCTTATTGTTCATTGGGTATTCAGCGGGGGTTAAAACCCCCGCCTAAAATCCGGCGTCCTTTCAGGACTTGAATGGTTTAAATTGAGAGGATGATTTGTAAAAAAAGATGAAATAAAAAACCCCGCTTTGTGGTATAATGTTTACGACGATAAACAAACACCAAAAGCGAGGTAATTACATTATGGCGAAAAACGTGTTAGAATTCAAGTTAAAATTTAGTGAGAAAGAAACAATTACGCCGTACGCGGGGTTGGCTCTATACGGGGAAATGTATAAATCATTGGGTATGGATAAAGGGGTGGAGCGCTTGTTTTCCGGGTTACCAAGCTAATGAATACATCGAGCCGTTGATACTGATGTTTATCGGTGGTGGTAAATTTATGGAGGATGTGAGAAAGATAGATGTGGATGAAGGGTTAAAGAAAATCTGTCGCGGTTCTTGGGTAAGGAAATACCATTTGACTATTAAAATTTATATTTATAAAATGTTCTAAGCAATACTCAGCGGTCAGTTTTAAAATCAAACCCTTGACATAGATTAGCAGATTAATTTTTAGCCATTAAGAAAATGAAGACTATAAGGGGAAAATAAAGAATGCCATACCAATCAATTGACCAGCTTCAGAGAGTTCTCACCAAAAAGGTGTTCCATTATGCCAAAGACTCCAAGAAAGCCGCAGGGCGTGCCCTTGGCACCCTTGTCGAAATCATTACATTCTATGCACTTAAATCGTGGGGACTAGAAAGAAATGTTGCGATTGAGAGACCCTTGCCGGAATTTGGAAATGAAGAGATCACCCATAACATTGAGTATAGCCTTCATCCCTCAACTCCTCTCATGACGGCAGAGTTCAGTCACGATGCGCTTCCCATCACCGCAAGGAAGATCGCCAAAAATCAGGAGCTCGCCAATCTTATTTCAAGTCGCACATGAAGATGATTGAAAGCTGGTTCAACATTATCGCCCCGGCTGGCAAACAACTTGCAGTCCTTAAAGAAGAACTTGATACACTGAAAAGCAAGAGGTGGGAGGAGATTCACGCATGACCGCAGGTCGAACACTCAACACACTAAGCCAAGAATGGGGAACGCCGGAGAAATATGTTAATGCCGTGCGCGATTTTTTTGGAGGGAGCATTGACCTTGACCCCTGTTCAAATGAGTATTCGATTGTAAATGCCCGAACGGAATACCGGCTTCCTAAGCATGACGGACTTTTGGAAAGTTGGAATTTTCCCACTATCTATGTGAATCCTCCATACGGAATTAATAAAGAACATGGAACATCAATAAAAAAATGGTTGAGTAGATGTGCTGTAGCCTACAAGAAACATAATTCCGAGGTTCTTGCGCTTGTGCCCGTGGCAACAAATACGGGGCATTGGAAGAATTATGTTTTTGGTATGGCAACAGGTGTCTGTTTCCTCTACGACACGCGGCTTAAATTTCTTGTCAATGGCCATAATGGCGGAAAGGGCGCTCCTATGTCTTGTGCGATGATCTACTGGGGAAAAGACTTCGAGAGATTCCATGCTGCTTTCAGAAAATTTGGTGCAGTTATTGATCTTCGCCCACTGAAGGGAAAGAAATTCGGTGAGAATTCTGAAAATGTTCAATTGGATCTGATACCTGAAGAAGATGATGAGAATGGCGAACAAAGCGCTACACCCGGCAACTATTGTTCTACGCTCCAGAATGGCAAGTGAACTTGGTCATTATGAAATAAGTAATTAGGAGGACAACCCCCTCACCCTAACCCTCTCCCACAAGGGGAGAGGGAAAATATAACACTTTCCCTTCTCCCTGTACTTCGGTTTAGCTGAGAGGCGAGCGATTGCTGACACTGATCACTAATTTCGATTTGCCTTTTTTTAAAAAAACTTGTATAAAAGGGAATATGATTTCTGACAATATAAAACAATTAAAACAGGATGTAGACGATATCTGCCGTCGGTTACATCGCGATCCGCGGGAAATTAAAATTGTTGCGGTTACTAAAACCGTGCCAGTATTGAAAATCGAGGAAGCAATCAACTGCGGTGTGGAAATAATTGGGGAAAACCGGATTCAGGAAACGGAAGAAAAATACCGGCAAATAAGTTCGCCGGCGCAGTGGCATTTTATCGGGCATCTGCAAAAAAACAAGGTAAAAAAGGCGGTAAAAATTTTTGATCTGATTCAATCCGTGGATAGCCTTGTTTTGGTCGAAGAGATTAATCGTCAAGCTCAGCTGATAAATAAAGTTCAGGAAATATTGATTGAAATAAAGATTTCCCCCGAGCCAACAAAATACGGAGTAGCGCCTCAAGATTTAAAATCTTTTTTGGCTGTTGTAGGGAACGGTCGCGACCGTTCCTTGCAAAATATAAAAATTAAAGGATTGATGACTATTGGTCCGTTACTTAACAATCTTGAGCAGACCCGCCCCTATTTCCGCCGGATGAAAGATTTGTATGAAGAGGCTAAATTGCAAAATATTCCCGGGATAAAGATGGAAATCCTTTCCATGGGGATGAGCGATGATTATCAAATAGCTTTAGAAGAGGGCTCGAACATGATTCGGATCGGCCGGATGATTTTTGGGGAAAGGAGTAAAATATAATGAACCAAACAGGGAAGCCGCTTAAAAACAAGACCATCGCTTTTCTGGGCGCCGGGAATATGGGTGAAGCCATTATTCAAGGTTTATTGGTTAGCAAGAAAGTTTCACCGGGACAAATTTTAGCCAGTGACCTGAACACGGAAAAATTGAATTTGTTATCAAAAAAATTCAAGATAAAAATAGCAAAAGATAATGTCCGCGCGGCCGAAGAAGCCGATATCGTAATCCTAGCCGTTAAACCCCAGCAGATAAAAGATTTATTAATCGAGATTGCCCCGGTAATTAATCCGCGTCAGGTAGTAATTTCCATCGCCGCCGGTGTTCGGCTGGATTTTTTGCAAAAAAAATTAATTAAAAAAATCCCTCTCGTTCGGGTAATGCCGAATACCCCGGCCTTAATTCAAACGGGAGCGATTGCTTTTGCTCTCGGTAAGTGGGCCGGGAGAAAGGAAGAAATTTTGGCCCGGGAAATCTTTGGCGTTTTGGGTTTTGTGGCCAAAGTTGAAGAAAAGTTTCTGGACGCGGTAACCGCGCTTTCCGGTTCCGGCCCAGCCTATATATTTTATTTAGCCGAAATTTTAACGGAAACGGGAAAAAAATTGGGTTTATCCGCCGGCTTATCCCGCCAATTGACTTTACAGACAATTTTCGGCGCAGCGAAAATGTTAGTGAAGAGCAACGAGGAGCCGCAATTATTGCGAAAAAAAGTCACTTCACCGGGCGGCACGACCGAAGCCGCGCTAAAAGTGCTCGAAGAAAAAAAACTAAGCGAGATTTTCCATTCCGCCCTGCAAGCCGCCAAAAAGCGTTCGATCGAGTTAGGGAAAAAGTCTTGAGTCATGCGTCATGAGTCTTGGGTTTGTAAAAGAATCGAGCACCTTAAACACACAACCCATGACTCACAGCGCATAACCCGTTTTTTTTGGTATTTATATGTGGTATAAATATTACCCAGACCGAATAGAACTTTACATCAAAGTCATCCCCCAAGCCGGAAAAAATCAAATTGTCGGCATTCAAGGCGAACAATTAAAAATCAAACTAACGGCCCCGCCGGTAGACGGTAAAGCCAACGAGAATTTAATTGACTTTTTAACGGAGACTTTGCCCATAAAAAGATCCCAGCTAAAAATAATCCGGGGCTTAACCTCGCGAAGCAAGGTAATCGAAATTAGCGGTCCCTCAATAAAAATAGAACATTTAGCGCAATTGTAGGAAACGGTCGTGACCGTTCCGTGTAATAATTATTTAATTGAAGTATTCTTGCAAAAGCTATTTAATAGTTGTATGATTAATACAATATAAGGCAGACTGCCGCAGACTGGGGTTTTAAACTTGACAAACAGGGGACAAAATTGTATTATTCTATTTAGAATAATTCTAATCAGAATAATGCGGGAGGTAGGTTTATGAACCCGTTTAATTATGGCGGTATTGCTACCGGCAAACATTTTGTTGATAGGGAAAACGAATTAAAGAAATTAAAGAGTTTAATGCTTTCCGGTGGGAAAGCGCTGTTGATTTCGCCCAGACGATACGGAAAGACATCGCTTGCATTCAAATTAAAAGATACAGCAGCAAAAGATAAAGACACGGTTGTAATTTATATTGATATTATTGCCTGTACTTCTTTGAGAGAATTTATTAATAAATATTCTGAGGCGCTTGGCAAAGCGCTTGAAAATACAGTTGATAAAATTATTGGGATACTGAAAGCTGTTATCCCGCCGCTCAGGCCTCAAATTCAAGTCGGGCCTGACGGAGAATTTTCACTGCAATTAATAACCCAGACCACCAGTGAAGATGAAGACAGAATATTTGAAAAAGTAATAGACTTGCCGGAACAACTTGCAATTAAAAAAAGAAAGAAAATCATTGTAATATTTGACGAATTCCAGGCAATTAATGATATAGATACTGATAAAAGTCATCAGAAATTACTTTGGAAAATAAGATCTATAATTCAAAATCATAAGCATACAGGTTATATATTTGCCGGTTCACAAAAACACTTGCTTGAAAACATGGCTGTGCCAAGAAGCAGCCCATTTTTTAGAATGTTAGAAATTGTCAGGTTAGATAAAATACCGGAAGCAATGTACGGCAAATATATTAAAGAGATCTTTTATAAGGCAGGTATTAATGTAAGTAATGAAATAATTGAAACTATTCTTAAAGAGGCAGAAAATATTCCCTATTATGTTTTAAATCTTTGTCATGAAATATATGAAAATGCAGAAGGCAATATAAAAGCAATAACACCAGTTTATATAAAACACTGCGTGGTTTCATTAACAGAAAAAAATAATCCCTACTATGAAAATGAGTGGTCAAAATTCAGCACTATTCAAAAAAATGTCTTGAAGGCAATTGCAGCGGGATATAGAAACAACTTGTTTTCTATAGAAGCAACAAAAAGATTCAATTTAAGCAGTATCGGGGGAACACAAAAAGCGCTAAAGTGTTTGTTGGAGTCACAGTATCTTACTAAGGAAGCGAATATGTATTTGTTTGATGATATCTGGTTTAAAGAATGGATAAAGGAAGCGGGAAATCGCAACGTGAAATAGATTGACAAGGAAGGGCTGATCAGGAGAGAAATAGAGAAGTTTAACCCCCACAAGCCGGGGTCGGGGACTAAACTATTTACAAAAACTGATGAATACAGGACAAGAGCGAACGAGATACTTAAGGCTCGTTCAAAGGCAAGGAGGGAATAATGAAACAATATCCGTTAGAAAAGATTCGCAATCTTTGTCTGGTAGGCAGTGGTAACAGCGGCAAAACTTCCCTGGCGGAAGCCTTGCTCTACAGTATGGGGGTAAGTAACCGGTTGGGAAAAATTGAAGACGGAAACACGATCTGTGATTTTTTACCGGAAGAAATTGAACGAAAAATCTCCATCTCTTTAAGTTATGCTTTCGGAGAATTCAAAGATTACAAAATTAACATTTTGGACACACCAGGATTTGCCGACTTCAGCGGAGAACTTAGTTCGACTTTGGCTGTTTCCGAAACCGCTGTCTTAGTCGTAGATGCTGCAACCCCGGTTGATGTATCGTGTGAAAATGTCTGGCAGGAGATAACTAAATACAAATGCGGCAAGGCAATTTTCTTGAACAAAATGGAGAAGGAAAATGCTGATTTTGCGCAAAGAATCAGTGAGTTGGAAAAACAACTGGAAATAACCGTTGTTCCCTGCCAACTGCCCCAGGGACAGGGAGAAAAGTTTGCCGGGTTAACCGATTTGCTTGCCGAAAAAACCTATAACTTCTCCAACCCTTCTATCAGCGAAGAAAAATCAGATGAAACCAGCGAAGATGTCCAAAAGCATCTTGATAAATTAAGCGAAACCATCGCTTCGTTCGATGATAAATTAATCGAAGAATATTTAAACGGCCAAAAACTAACCAAGGAAGAAATTAATTACGGCCTTAAGTCAGGGATGAAGGAAAGGAAAATTGTTCCGCTGTTCATTGGTTCAGCGACAAAAAATTTAGGGCCGGCAATGTTTTTAGATGCCATTATTAATTATTTTCCTGAACCCCAAAAATCAGAGAAAAAGGAATTATCGGCTCTTGTCTATAAAACGCTGATCGAACCGCATACCGGCAAGCTTTCATTGATAAAAATATTTTCCGGAGAAATTTCCAGTGGAGCGGATATTTTCAATGTAACCAAAAAAGCGAAAGAAAGGGTTGCCCAGCTCTGTGTTCTGCAAGGGAAAAAAAGAATTGAGGTTACCCGCCTGTCAGCCGGTGATTTGGGGGCGGTGATAAAACTTAAAGAAACTTTAACTAACGATTTGTTGAGCAACGAAAAGGAAATAACCGACATTACCCATATTCAATTTCCGGAAACAGCGCTGGATATGGCAATTTATGCTAAAAGCAAAGGTGAAGAGGAAAAAATGGCTAACGCTTTGTCATCTATCACCCAGGAAGTACCGACGATCAAATTCCAGTATCATGCTGAAATAAAAGAGATGATTGTCTCGGGATCGGGTTTGCTCCAATTAGAAATTATGGTTAACCAGATTAAAAGCCGTTTCGGCATAGAAGTGGAATTGCGTAAACCGTGCATCCCTTACAAAGAAACAATCAAATCTATTTCACAAGCGCAAGGAAAATACAAGCGGCAATCGGGTGGAAGGGGACAATACGGGGATTGCTGGTTAAAATTGGAACCGTTAGGCAGCGGCAAGGGGTTCGAGTTTGTCAATAAAATTGTCGGAGGAGCTATTCCGCGAAACTATATACCCTCCATTGAAAAAGGGGTCCGGGAAGCTATGGATGAAGGCGTGCTGGCCGGGTATCCGGTTATCGATATCCGGGTTACCGTTTACGATGGTTCCTATCATGATGTAGATTCCTCGGATATGGCCTTTAAAATTGCCGGAGCTATGGCTCTGCGCAAAGGAGTAGAACAGTCCAAACCAACGATACTTGAACCTTATATGCAGGTAGAAATAATCGTTACGGAAGCGGCGCTGGGCACCGTGATGGGGGATTTGAACTCGCGGCGCGGCCGCGTTATCGGCATGGAAAGAGCCGGTCACCGGCAGGTAATTAAAGCCAATATCCCGTTAGGAGAAATGCACAATTATGTGGCTGATTTGCGTTCCATGACTAAAGGCGGGGGGAAATTTAAAATGTCTTTCTCCCATTATGAAGAAGCGCCAGCCAACATCATCAACAATTTGGTTTCTGCCCATCAAAAAAACAAGACAGAAGAATAAGCAAAAGAGGGGAATTTCAAAAATGTCAGTTATACGACAGAAACTAGCTAGCGATGATTGTTGTTTTTATATTTTTATCCCGAAGGGATTTTGGAATATAGGCGGGGATGAAATCCCCGCTAAGATCGTCAAAAACAATTTAAGCCCCGAAGGGGCGAAGGTGTTTTCGGTGTTCAGCATATTATTTTCCTGCGCCCTTTCAG
>JBDRON010000104.1:0-24662 GCA_043810025.1 Elusimicrobiota bacterium | reverse complement strand
ATGTTCAACGGTTTGAGATCTAACAAAGAATGGATATGCTCCATTCTTATTTTTATCCTCATTATTTTTTTTACCGGTCTTTATCTCTGAAACTTCTCCCAACTTTTTCAGCTCCCACTCCTCACTAAACCCTGGCAATCTTTTTTTTCCGGTAAGAAACTGTTGCATCGCGCCTTGTTTGATGGCTTTCTTTTTAGCGATCAGTTTTTCCAAGCCTTCAATCAGCACATCAATATCGGAAAGAACAGTGGCAATGGCGGTTTGTTCGGCTTTGGTCGGAGGAATGGGAAATTTGATATACACCAAAGGGTTTATAAAATTAGTGATTTTAATAAAAAATTGAACGGTTATTTTTTCTTTCTTTATTTCAGTAATAACTTTTTTAACAGAATTATGCAGATGACCGCGAAGTCATCAGTTGATTCAGTGAGAATGGAAATGATCGCTGATATGCAAATTCCTGTTCCCACCAAATCCGAACAAACCGCCATTGCCACTGTTCTTTCCGACACTGACGCGCTGATTGAATGCTTGGAAAAACTGATCGCCAAAAAGAAAGCCATCAAACAAGGCGCGATGCAGCAGCTCCTCACCGGTAAAAAGCGCTTGCCGGGGTTTAGCGGGGAATGGGAGGTGAAAAAGTTGGGGGAGTTTTTAGATTATAAACAACCCACAGAGTATCTGGTAACAGATACAGAATACAATAATAACAATCAAACGCCAGTACTTACAGCTGGAAAAACTTTTATTCTTGGATATACAAACGAAGAACATGGAATTTTCAATAAGCTCCCAGTCATAATTTTTGATGATTTTACAACAGCAATCAAGTTTGTAGATTTTCCTTTCAAGGCCAAATCATCAGCAATGAAAATGTTGATACCAAAGAACGATAAAGTAAACATGAGATTTATCTATGAAATAATGTCACAAATAAAATATCCTTTAGGTGACCATAAACGACATTGGATTGTAGAATATCAGCATTTAGAAATTACTGTTCCAGAATCATCCGAAGAACAAGCCGCCATTGCCGGCATCCTTTCCGATATGGATGCCGAGATTGAGAGCTTGGAGCAGAAGCGGAATAAATATATCAGGATCAAACAGGGAATGATGCAGGAACTGCTGACGGGGAAAATACGTCTGAACCACTGATTTATTTGATTAAAATGATTAAGATGATTAAATTGGAAAAATCAGAGAAATCATGTAAATCAAAATAAATCAGTGGTTCAGATAATTAGTTAAGTGATTACACTGATTAAAAGCTGGATGAAAAAAATCATGAAAATAATTTTAATCAGACAAATCAGTGGTTCAGACGATTAGTAAAATGATGATTAAAGAAGAGTATAAATATTCAAAATTAACGGCTAAAATAATTGGGTGCGCTATGAAAGTGCATTCGGCGTTGGGTAATGGTTTTCAGGAAGTTATTTATCAACGGGCTCTGGAGATAGAAATGACTGATACGGGTTTAGTGTTTAGTCGCGAGCAGGAAATGCCTGTTTTTTACAAAAATCAGCAAATCGGGACTCGTCGGGTTGACTTTTTAGTTGAAGGTGTTGTCTCAGTAGAACTAAAAGCAATAATAAATTTGGAAGATGTGCATTTGGCTCAAGCCATTAATTATTTAGAAGCGTATGATCTCGAGGTGGGTTTGCTGATCAACTTTGGATCAAAAAGTTTACAATATAAACGACTAGTAAATAGGAAATTTAAACAGAAAAATCAGGGAAATCCTGAAATCAAATGTCTGAACCGCTGATTTATTTGATTAAAATGATGAAGATGTCTGAACCACTGATTTGTATGATTTAAGTGATTATGTTGATTAAAAAAGAAAAGAGTCTGAACCACTGATTTGTATGATTAAAATGATGAAGTTGATTAAAAGAGAAAAACAATAGGTGGAAAGGTGAATATGAAATCAAATAATAAATCAAAGGAATCAAATCAATCAAAAAAATCAGTGGTTCAGACAATAATCGGACAAATCGAACGAGCTACGCAAAACAGAATTGTAGCGTTGTTCCGTGACCGGCTTAAATATGAATATCTGGGCAACTGGGAAGATCGCCTGGATAATAGCAATATTGAAGAATTAGAGGTGAGGAAATATTTGTCTAATCGCGGGTATAATGATACTTTGATTGCCCGTGCCTTGAAACAGCTGCGTGATGCGGCCAACAATTATGGTGAAAGTTTGTATACCAACAATAAAAATACCTATAACTTGCTCCGTTATGGCGCCAAAGTCGTGGAACAGGCAGGCGAAAATAATCAGGATGTTTATTTTATTGACTGGAAAAATCCGGAAAAGAATAATTTTGCTATTGCCGAAGAAGTGACGATCCAGGGCAATCGGGAAAAGCGGCCGGATATTGTTTTGTATGTGAACGGTATTGCTCTGGGTGTGCTGGAGCTGAAGCGCAGCATCGTGTCTGTTGGCGATGGTATCCGCCAGAACATCGTCAATCAGCAAAAAGAGTTTATTCAATCGTTTTTTTCGACGATTCAATTTGTCTTTGCCGGTAACGACACGGAAGGCTTGAGATACGGAACAATTCTTACGCCAGAAAAGTATTTTTTGAAATGGAAAGAAGATGTGCAGGACGATAGTTTGCTTCAGCTGGATAAATACCTGCTCAAGATGTGCGATAAAAAACGGTTTTTGGAAATCCTGTATGACTTCGTGCTGTTTGACGGCGGAATCAAGAAGCTGCCCAGAACCCATCAGTATTTTGGCATTAAGGCGGCGCAGGACTTTGTTCGCAGGCGGGAAGGCGGGATCATTTGGCACACCCAAGGCAGTGGAAAAAGTTTGATCATGGTTTGGCTGGCCAAGTGGATACTGGAAAATAATCCCCAGGCCCGGGTGGTAATTTTAACCGATCGCATTGAACTGGATAAGCAGATTGAGCGGGTATTTCATGACGCTGGTGAAACAGAAATCAAACGCACCACTAGCGGCAAGGAATTAATGGAGCAATTGAACAATCCCCGGCCGCGCCTGCTTTGTTCGCTGATTCATAAATTCGGCGCTCGCGAGATGGATAATTTTGACGCCTATATCAAAGAATTGGAGAGCGGCCCAAGCAGTACCGTGGGTGAGTTGTTTGTTTTTGTGGATGAGTGTCATCGCTCGGAATCGGGCAAGATGCACCAGGCGATGAAAGCGATTTTGCGCAACTCCGTATTTATCGGTTTTACCGGCACACCTTTGCTCAAAAAAGATAAACAAACTACCCAACAAGTTTTTGGCCGCTATATTCACACCTATAAATTTAACGAAGCAGTAAAGGATGAGGTGGTTTTGGATCTGAGTTATGAAGCGCGGGATGTGGATACCAAGCTTTACTCTGAGGGAAAAGTGGATTTGTGGTTTGAAGCGAAAACCAAAGGGTTGAATGATTTCCAAAAACACGAAATTAAAGAGCAGTGGGGCACGATGCAAAAAGTGTTAAGTTCCAAATCGAGGATTGAAAAAATCGCGCAGGATGTAATACTTGATTTTAGCACGAAGCCGCGCTTAAGTTCCGAATTTGGCAATGCGCTTTTGATCGCCGGAAGCATTTACGAAGCCACGCGTTATTTTGAGATGTTTCAAAATACCTCGCTTAAGGGCAAGTGCGCGCTGATTACCTCTTACGACCCCAAAACTAAAGATATTAATACCGAAGGCACCGGTGAGAATACGGAAACTGATAAAGAATATGTGTATAAAATTTATGCCAATTTACTGAAAGATATCGTCTCAGAACGAGGTAAATCAAAAGCTGAAACCTACGAGGACCAAGCCAAGACAAAATTTATCAAAGAGCCGGCAAATATGAAACTGCTGATTGTGGTGGATAAACTGCTGGTGGGTTTTGACGCGCCGCCTTGCAGCTATTTGTATATCGACAAGAAAATGCAGGATCATGGGTTGTTTCAGGCCATCTGCCGCGTAAACCGTTTGGATACGGACGACAAAGAGATTGGCTATATTGTGGATTATAAAGATCTGTTCCCTAAATTAGAAGGCGCCTACGCGGTTTATACCGCGGAATTGGCTGGTGAGAACGCGGAAAAGCCGGAGATTGATATTTTACTGAAAGATCGTTTGGCGAAAGGCAGGGAGCGATTGGATGACGCGCTGGAAGCCATGGCTTTGCTCTGCGAACCGGTATCCCCGCCGAAAGATAGTTTGGCCTACATCCATTATTTTTGCGGCAATCCGGAAAACAAACAAGATTTAAAAGCTAGCGAGGCAAAACGCACCGCGCTCTACAAGCATACGGTCGGCTTGTTCCGGGCTTATGCCAATATCGCCAATGAGCTGAGTAAAGTTGGCTACAGCGCGAAGGAAATTGGGGTGATAAAAAATAAGGTGGACCAATATTTGAAATTGAGAGAAGAAATCCGGATGGCCAGCGGAGAAAAACTGGACCTCAAAGTCTACGAGGCGGATATGCGCCACCTGATTGATACCTATATTCAAGCAGAAGATGCCAGACGGATTGATCCGTTTGGTGATCTATCCCTGCTGGAGATTATGACCAACAGCGGTATTACTGAAGCGATTAAAAATCTGCCCGAAGGAATAAAAAGCAGTAAAGAAGCGGTAGCGGAAACGATTGAAAACAATGTGCGGATCAAAATTATCAAAGACCATTTGCTGGACCCCGCCTATTTTGACGAGATGTCTAAACTCCTCAGCGCGATTGTCAAAGAAAGAAAAGATCAGGCGATTAAATACGAAGAATACTTGAAAAAGATTGTCGAACTGGCCCAACGCGTGACGAATCTTACTCGGGATGATCTGCCGGCTGGAATAACGACAAACGCGCAGCGAGCTCTGTATCGCAATTTGGGGAAGAATGAGAAGTTGGCAATTTTAGTGGATACCGCGGTGCATAATAGTGTGCGTGCCGATTTTCGAGGCAACATACCAAGCGAAAATTTGATCAAACAAGCAGTTTACGAAGTGTTGAAAGACAAAACAGAAGTTGAAAGAATCTTTCAAATTATTAAACAGCAAAATGAATACTAGTCATAATACATTTGAGGTAGGCGGTATTTGCCTTGATGTTATTCACAAGGACATCAAGAATGTGCACTTGAGCGTCCATCCTCCTCAAGGCAGAGTGACAATTTCGGCGCCACTACGCATGAACCTGGAAACTATCCGGCTTTTTAGTATTTCCAAATTGGGCTGGATCAGGAAGCAGCAAACAAAACTTAAAAATCAAAAAAGAGAGACCGCCCGAGAATATGTTACTCGCGAAAGCCATTACTATCTTGGACAAAGATATTTATTGAAAGTAATCGAACAGAATACTGCGCCGAAGGTGGTTTTGAAACACAATACTATTGAACTGAATATTCGCCCAGGCGCTTCTAAAACGCAGAGAGCAGAAATTTTACAAGGTTGGTACAGACAACAGCTCAGAGAATTAATCCCGCAATATATTGCCAAACTGGAAAAAAAGATGCAGGTAAAAGTGGCCGAGATATGTATCCGAACCATGAAAACAAAATGGGGCACCTGCAACCCTAAAGCAAAAAGAATTTGGCTGAATACCGAGTTAGCCAAGAAACCAATCGAGAACATCGAATATATACTTATTCACGAGATGGCGCATTTACTAGAACGAAAGCACAATGAAAAGTTTATCGCCTATATGGATAAGTTTGCCCCCCAGTGGAAACACCTTCGGAAAGAGCTTAATCGCTCAGCCCTTGGGCCTGTTGAATGGAGTTATTAGAATATAAAACCGTGAAAATAAAATGTTTTATTTTAAAATGGGGGATATATTGTGAAAAAAAACTTCATGTTGTTAATTTTTTGTTTGTATTTGTCGGGTTGCGCTTCAGAAAGTTTTTATCTGAAAACTGTTTTTCATAGGAATCTGGGTCTTTGTTAACTTATTTGGCTACAAAATTATTAATCTGATTGTGAATATCCTCTAGTTTGGGTTGTTAAAAAAATATAAAGAAATGTCGAAACGGAACAAGTTTATGAGATATATTTTACTTCTATCCTTAATACTGCAGACAACTGGTTTGCCGGCTGTATCTTGTGATAATTATCAGCAATATAACCGGCAAATTGAGCGGCCGATTATGGAGCCGCTAAAAGCGATCAGCGGCCGCTACGATAAAAATGATGGACAGACTGTCCGGCTCACTACCCCGATGGCAAAGCAAAGGAGCCAACGGCAAGCTGGGATTAACATTTGCCTTATGCGGAGCTGTCCCCGTAGTCGGCAAACTAAAAATTTTACCCGATGTCATCCAAGCCTTCAAAGCCGGCAAAAACACCACCCGAATCGAAGCCGCCGCCAAAATAATGCTGAAAGAAGTAACCGCCGAAGCAAAACTGGCGAAAGTAGAAACAAAAGCTTTGGTTGAGGCAGGAAAAACTATTGCCGAGCGTGGATTACAAAACTGGGATGAATTCCAAAAAGCGCTTGGTAAAACCTTCAAATCTGAATCTGAAGCAAAAGTCGGTTGGAAAGTATATCAGGACGCAAACAAAAGTAAAGATATAATGGTTATAGGAAACAAGTTCCCAACAGGTGATACATTAGTTGCTAAAGATTGGGCAGGACATCAAGTTTTAAACACCAAAATGTGGTCGCCAGAAATAAATGATACTTGGATACAAGGAGGAATTGACAGAAAAGCTGAATTTTACTTGGCATCACCTCAGACCACCGAAAACTTATGGTCTTTCGAAAGAAATAGAGAAAAAATTTTTCAAAGGGAGCTTAGACAATTAAAAGATTCTGGTTACAGACAGGTGGGCGATAAAATGCTACCTCCAAAATAAAAATTAACAAGTTTCTTGAATTTAAATAAAGGACTATTATGAATATTTCACAAAGAGACATCAATGAAATTATCAAAGATATGGGTACTGATAAAACAATAGGGTATGGCAAGATGTCATTACCATGTTCTTTTGATGAAGATATCTCCAAGATGGTAAATAGTTTTATTAAAATGTCACTGCAAGAAAGGGATGTTTTTCTTGAGAAATTTACACGTATCCGTCAATCGGATACACTTTTAGCGTTCAGTGAACGAATGGCAATTTTATCGGTCCGTGAAAAAAATCCTAGATGGATTTTCGAAGGATTAATAGCACAAGTTATAGAAGATTTGCGACAGGATTGGCGGGAAAATACTATGATATTGAGTTTACTTGATCATAGCGCAAAAAAAATCGGAGCTGATCCAATGGAATTGTTTAAAAAAGCGGTAGACTATGCATCGCCGAAAACCGCAAAATTTTTAATAGATTTTGCCGAGAGGGATCCAAACTTAAAAAGTATTGAGATGATGGGATATTATGAAGTTATGAGAGAAGGCGGTTTTTGGTACGAAAGAAATTGGTAGAAATTAGGGTCAGGCTTAACTTATTCAACTTATTTGCCGCAGAACGATTAAGCTGATTGTGAATATTCGCTTGAACAGTTTAAAAAAAATATTATTCGAAATTTATTTAACAAAGTGAAACCCGACCCCGCACTATTTCACTATGATTCATGACTTTACATGTTAATTAACATGTTAATAAGTCACATGTTATCATGTTAGTTGACTCAAGACAATAGGCGGCGCCTACCCCTGCAAATTAGGGGATGGAAATGGGGAACATATGATCAGCGACAATTATTTTTCCCGATCGGCACTTAAAAAAATAATCTCTTTTCATTGCGTGTATGCAAATAGATTTCCTCCCCCCAACTAAAATGGCCAGATTTGTCTGTGCTGTTTTTTAAATTTCCTTTTTTCTCAGGAAAGAATTTCCCTCTACGATAAAATAGTATCGCTCCCGCTCTATAGGGCCGAGCAGATGAACAGGCTGTCGCAAGAAGCAAGAGATTCTACTTTTCCCCAGGCTTTTTTATAAAAATATTTTTTTCTGCTTGAAAAATCAAGGCGTTTGGCGAAAAAAAATCTTAACAAAAAATTAACATTTTCTTAACATAATCTTAACAACTAATTTGTAGAGTATCGGTGTAGTTACTATTTTTATCTTTGGAGGTAGAGTCAGGATGAAAAATTTATTGGGTGTTTTGGGAAGAGCATTCATCGGTGTTTTGGTTGTGGTCAGCCTGGGCAAATTTTGCTGGGGGAGTTTTGTTGATGTTCAACCCGGTGTGCCTGGAGTGATTCAAGGTTCGTTAAGTTGGGGAGACTATGACAATGATGGTGATCTGGATTTGGCGCTGGCCGGATCGGATGGCCCTGCTACATCCATCAGTAAGATCTATCGTAACGATGGCGGGAGTTTTATCGATATTAATGCCGGTTTAACCGCGGTGAAAGCTTGTTCCTTAAGCTGGGGCGATTATGATAATGACGGTGATTTGGATTTAGCCTTAGCCGGAACAACTGATACCGGTTCGGTCAGCAAGATCTATCGCAACGACGGCGGCAGTTTTGTCGATATCAATGCCGGTTTGCTTGGCGTGGAATATTGTTCATTAGGCTGGGGCGACTATGATAACGATGGCGATCTGGATTTGGCGCTGGCCGGAGTGGTGGTTGTTGGCGCTGAAGCTGTGGATATTGTCAGCAAAATCTATCGTAATGAGCAGGGCAATTTCGTGGATGTTAATGCCGGACTAACTCCAGTTGGTTTAGGTTCGCTGGCCTGGGGCGACTATGATAATGACGGTGATCTGGATTTAGCGCTCTCCGGCCTCAATATTCTCCGCGATGGGACATCCGCAGAATTAAGCAAGATCTATCGCAACGATGGCGGCAGTTTTGTCGATACCAATGCCGGGCTGACCGGTGTGGCTCAGTGTTCTTTAGCCTGGGCTGATTATGATAATGACGGCGATTTGGATTTGGTGGTGGCGGGGAGAGAAAAGCAGTCAACAATTTCTATGTCCAGCAGAATTTACCGTAACGATAGCGGAACTTTTAAAGATATTAATGCCGGTTTAATCGGCGTGATGGTTGGCGGTGTCGCTTGGGGCGACTACGATAATGACGGTGATTTGGATTTGGCAATCAGCGGTATTGGGATGACCAGCACCTCCACCGTCAAGAATGTCAGTATTATATACAATAATTCAGGAGGATATTTCACGGATCTCCAAGCCGGATTGAGCGGCAGAAGTTATTCCATATTGTCGTGGGTTGATTATGACAATGACGGTGATCTGGATTTGGCGCTGAATGGTTCAGGATTGGCAATGTCTCTCTATCGTAACGGAGCGGGCGGTTACAATTCTGTGGTCCTGCCCCCGGATAGCGGATTTGGCTCCAGCTATAATCCCGATAATGGCCGGCTGGAGTTGCGTTGGGGCACCGGCTATTCGACTGATGCCGATCCCGGATCATTCTATTACACGGTGCGGGTATCGACAATAACGCCGATCAACGATACTAACGCTAATATCGTTTCCTGGCAGTCCGTGTCGCCTTTCTTAGGGAACTATCCCCGCGGGTATATTCGGCCGGGCCAACTTGGCGTACAGTTGTTCGGGTTGCTGCTGAAAAATAAATATTATTGGCAGGTGCGGACAATCAGCACATACTTAAAAAACAGCAGTTGGTCGGCGGAGCAGGCCGCTTATACCGGCGATTTTCCGCCGGCTCCGGCGCTGGTTTATCCCGAGGATCAGAAAGCGATAAATTATTCCAGGCTGGAATTCAAATGGCAGGCGGTTGCGGATGTCGAATCTTATCGGTTACAAATATCCGGTTCTGCCGATTTCAGCGGTATTTTGTTGAATGTTTATACACCCAGTGTTTCCCATTGGGTTATTTCACCGCTGGATGTTGAAGGTAAATATTATTGGCGGGTTAATGCTCAGGATGTTAACGGGAATATATCTGAGTGGTCCGAGGTTAGGCTTTTAATTGTTGATAAAACTGCGCCGAGCGGGAAAATTACTTCGCCGGTCGTGCTTGCGGAGGATATTTTGCCTGGAGTCAACATTGCTTACGTGAACAGTCTCCAGCCGTCTTTCACGGCGGAGGCCGGCGACCAGTTAAGCGGCGTATCCGCTGTTTTTTTTGATAATAGCGTGGTATTATCCAGCGATACCGTTTCCCCTTATCAGGCTGAATGGGGAGACAGTAAATTAAGTGACGGCACACAAAACTATTTTAATATTTATATCCGTGATCTTGCCGGTAACACCACCACACAATCAATCCTTGTTAAATGCGATGTTTCTTCCCCGATAGTAAAAATTGAACAGCCGGCAGTTGATCAAGCGGTTAAAGGACTGGTCATGATCAGCGGCAATGCCGCTGATGTGGTCAGCGGGATTCGCCGGGTAGATCTCTCCTATCTGACTACTTCCTATGCGGAGGTTTTTATCGCTTCCTCGACGGCCGCCGGGCATGTTTGGAGTTGTCTATGGGATACCGGCAATTTGGACGGTCAATATACTCTTAAAGCGGCGGCCACGGATCTGGCCGGCAATACGGCTGAAAACCGGAGCAATGTTGTTGTGGATAACCAAAAACCTAATCCCCCGGTTCTGTCCAGCCCGGCAGACAATCAGTATCTTGACGGCAGTAATACGCCGTTAATGTTTAGCTGGCAGGAACCGTCGGCGGATATCGATTTTTATCGCCTGCAGGTATCGACGATTAATTCTTTTACCCAGTCGTTGATTGACGCTGTTTCGCCGGCCACCTTTTATCTGGTTTTGCGGGATACGGCAAAAAGTTATAGTTCGCTGACGGCGCAAGGCGCTTATTATTGGCAGGTCAATGCCCAAGATAAGGCCGGCAATGTTTCCGACTGGTCCTTAACGAGAAAATTTTTTGTTGACCCCACCCCTCCCAGCAATATTTTTCAGGTTAGGGACGGGTTGCGCTCGGACCTGAAATATACAGCTTCAACTACAATATTATCAGCTAACTGGTATACTTCCAGTGATGAGGGGTCCGGAATTGTCTGCTATTGGTATGCGATTGGAACAACGGCGGGCGGAACCGATGTGGTTGGTTGGACGAATAATGGTTTGAACCGCTCCGTTATCCATAGAGGATTAGCTTTAAAAGATGGAGCTACTTATTATTTTAGCGTAAAGGCCGAAAACGGTGCGGGGCTGCAATCAGTTCCGACTAATTCTAACGGACAGACGGTTGATTCCACACCGCCTTTAAAGATAGCTCAGGTTAATGACGGGCTGGGAGCGGATATTCAATGTACCGCTTCGACCACAACCTTGTCGGCCAACTGGACAGCCTCTCGCGACGATCAGTCCGGGATCAACCGTTACATTTATGCTATCGGCACGAAACCCGGAGGATGTAATGTTGTTGGTTGGACCAGCGCAAAATTAGCCACATCGGTTACCCGGAGCGGTTTAAGATTGACCGCGGGCACAACTTATTATTTTGCGGTAAGAGCGGTTAACGGGGCCGGCTTGCAGTCAGTGTCTACCAATTCTAACGGACAAATAGTGTTGGTCAATTCTTTTCCCGCTACCGGGACCAAGTTGTTGTTGGCCGAAATCAATTCAGCCGTCGCGGCGGTGAACAACAATACCCCGGAGTTAACATGGGAACCGATAGAAAGTGACGAATTAGAAAACGGTTATTCTCAATTACAGTTAGCCCGGGACGAGGATTTTAATTCTCTTGTTGTTGATACCCTGCCGGAAGGTAATTCTTATCGGGTTGCTCAACCGTTAAACGAGGGGACCTATTATTGGCAGGTTATCCTGCTGGATAACAACGATCATCAGCCGCTCTATTCATTGCCGGTAAGAATGATCAAAATTGATCTTACCCCTCCTGGTCGGGCGACGGAATTAGCGGTTGCCGCCGGCCAAGAAGCCGGCCAAGCAAGTTTAACATGGAAGGTCTCCGGCAATAACGGTTATAGCGGGAATATTGCAGACGGTAAATACCGGGTTAAATATACGCCGGAAAACAATTACCGTTTCTCGGTTAACGATTTTGATCTGGAAGTAAGCACAGCGCTGATTAGCGGAGAAAGGCAGGAATGTGTTATCGCCGGGTTGGTTAGCGGGAAAAGTTACGCTGTCAGTCTTTGGACTGCTGACGAAGCCGGCAATTGGAGTGAAGGCGCCGGCCAAAAATTTACGACCGGACCAGCCGCAGCAATGAAAAAAACAAATTTGGCCAATTTAGTTATTTATCCCAATCCTTACAAACCAAACAGCGGATTGGGGCATAAGGCGATAACCTTCGGGGGTTTAACCGGCCGGGCAAAAATTATAATCTATACCCTGAACGGGGAAAAAGCGCGGGAAATCAACAAGGATGACAACAACGATAATTACTTGTGGGATGCCCGCAATGAAGGGGGAGAAAGCTTGGCCAGCGGAGTATATTTATATCGCGTTGAGGGCGAGAATGGCGAGAAAAAAACCGGCAAATTTGCCGTAATTAAATAATAAACAGGAGTCAGAATTAAAAAGAATCGAATCTTTTATTTTGAGCAGAGGAAGACAAATTAAGAATACTTGGTCTAAATAGGAGGGCGGTAAAATGAAAAAAATTTGGTTGACGTGGTTTTTTGTGTTTTTGTTTGTGGTGGGTATACTTTCCGGGGGGGGGGCGGGAACGGGGGGGGCGGATTTTTTGAAAATCGGGTTGGGAGCGCGGGCGGCGGGGATGGGGGAGGCGGTGACGGCGGTGGCGGATGGTGTGGAAGGGATGTTTTGGAATGCCGGCGGGTTAAGCAAGGTGAATAAATTAGAGGCAACGTTTATGCGGCTGGAATATTTTGAAGATATCAGTTTAAATAATCTGGCTTACGGTCAAAGGATTGGCGATTACGGGGTAGTGGGGTTATTTGTCGAATCGCTGGATATCGGCAAAATCGGGAAAACCGAAGTTGACGGCAGCGGTAATCTGATTGATCGGGGAGATAGTTTCCAAGCCGGCAATTTAGTGATCGGATTGGGATACAGTTTGAGTTTGGGTGAAAAACACGGAGCCGGGGTGGTGTTTAAGAGTATACAGGGTAAAATTGACAGCGAGACAGCCAAAAGTTTTGCCTTGGATTTAGGCTGGATTTACGAAGTGAGGGAAAATATCCGTATCGGCGCCTCAGCCCAAAACATTGGGGGAGAGTTTAAATATGTCAGCGAAGGCGACAAACTGCCCCTGCGGGTGCGGGCGGGTGCGGGCTATAAATTAATTCCCGGTCTGCTTTTGGGCGCCGATGTGGTCAGCGAAGTAAACGAAGGTAAAACCAACGGCGGTATCGGGGTGGAGTATAACTTTAAAGAAATCGCTTCCGCGCGTATCGGATACAACAGTGAACGGACAAGCAGTTTAGGCGGCAGCGCCGGATTAAACGTGGGCGCCGGGTTTAGATATCAGAATTACAATATTGATTACGGGTTTGTTCCTTATGGCGATCTGGGGAACAGCCAGCGGGTATCGCTGGGGGTAAAGTTTTAAGAGCGTTACAAAAGTTTTCTGTTGATTGTTTTTTATAAAAGAGACAAGGATTCTGTTCCTTGTCTCTTTTTTTAATCCCATTATTATTTGACGCTCAACAATAAATTTAATAGAATACAACTTCCTTGAGGAATTAAAAAAATGAAAAAAATTTTTGTCGTTGATGATAATTTGGAGATCTTGGCAATCTTAAACCGCCTGTTTGCTCCGCCGGAATATCTGGTAACCGGGGTGACCAATGCCGAGGAGGCCTGGGATAAGATCGGGGTGGAGAAGCCGGATCTGCTAATCCTGGATGTCATTCTTCCCGGGATGAACGGTTTTCAATTTTGCCGGAGACTCAAGGAAAATGTTTATACCACTTTTATCCCGATCATCATGCTGACCGAAAAAAGAGAAACAGACGATCGAATTGCCGGAATAAAATACGGCGCCGATGATTATTTGCCTAAACCATTTGATTTAGAAGAATTAAAAGTCCGGGTTGATGGATTGATTGAGCGGAGCAGCCGGACGCTTTCCGCCAATCCTTTAACTAAGCTGCCGGGCAATGTTAGTATCGAAAACGAGATAAAGAAACGAATTGAAAAAGAGCAAAAGCTCGCCGTCGCTTATTTGGATGTCGATAATTTTAAGTCTTACAACGATCTCTATGGTTATCAGAAAGGGGATGAAGTGATTAAAGCGGTGGCTGGAATTCTTCTGGAGGTTAAAGAACAGTATGCGGGAACAGGCTGTTTTGTCGGCCATATTGGCGGCGACGATTTTATTTTGATCGCCGAGCCGGGGAATATTGATGAAATTTGCGAGAAGCTGAAGACCTTGTTCGATCAAAGAATTGCCGATTATTATTGCGAGGAAGACCGCCGAAAAGGTTATATTATCACGCGGGACCGGCTGGGGAATATGCATCAGTATCCCTTAATGTCGGTTTCGATCGCCGTGTCGACTAACGAGCGGCGGAAAATTACCCATTATGCCCAGGTGGTGGAGATTACCAGCGAATTAAAGAAGTATGCCAAGTCTCTGCCTGACCGGCAGGGAAGCGTTGTCGTTAAGGATCGTCGGACGAACTGACACCGAAAATTAAATGGCTGCGAAGCGCCGTAGGCGCGCAGCGGGTCAACTGCATTCTGATTTTGCGAATATAGTGATGACGTAGGGCAGGGCTTTAGCCCTGCGGTTTTAAAGACGCAAGCCTAAAGGCTTGCCCTACACCTTACTGTTCAAAAAGTGGTGAGGGTTACTTTATAAAGAAAGGGGAAAATGAAATGAAAATTGTTCCGGCGATACTCACGGAGAATCAAAAAGATTTAAAAGAAAAAATTGCTGTCTCCGAGAGTTTTTGTGATTATGCGCAAATTGATATAATGGACGGTAAATTTGTTCCTTCCCGTAGTGTTCAGGCCGCGGATTTTGCCGGTCTGCAAACCAGTTTAAAGATCGAGATTCATTTAATGGTCAAAGACCCTTTAAATTATATCGCGGATTTTAAAACGATTGGGGCCAGCCGGATTATTTTCCATTTTGAGTCGGAGAATGAACCGGCGGAAGTGATCAAAAAAATAAAGGATCTTAAAATTCAGCCGGGTCTGGCTTTAAATCCGGAAACTCCGGTGTCGGCGGCGCAAAAATTTTTTGGCGCTTTGGATACCATTTTGGTGATGACCGTCAACCCCGGATTTTACGGAAGCAAATTTATCCCGGAATGTTTAAAGAAGGTTAGAGAAATTAAGCGGTCGGGTTTTTCCGGAGAGGCGGGTGTTGATGGAGGAATAAATAAAGAGAGTCTTAGCCAGGTTTTGAATATCGGCTTGGATTATGTTTGCGTGGGGAGCGCGATTTTTGGGCAAAGCAATCCCGGGGAAGCGTTTATCCGGTTAAGCCGGATCGCGCATTAGGCGCTTAGTAGTTAGATTCTTGCTTTCCTCTCCCACAAGGGGAGAGGGAAAAGAGTAGTTTTAAAGCGCGGGGTTGCAGGTGCTGGTAACAATGCGGTTGCGGCCATTTTGTTTGGCCTTGTAGAGGGCATCATCGGCGAGTTTAACAAAGTTATCCTGGTCATAATGATCTTTGTAAGCCGCGATACCGGCGCTGATGGTAATGCTTCCTGAGTATTCGGGAAAAATCTTGGAGAATTGGTAATTCTCTACCGCTTGGCGGATCTTTTCGGCCACCGCCTGGGCGTCGGCCAGTTTTGTATCCGGTAAGATTATGGCAAACTCTTCACCGCCGTAGCGGCAAACCATATCCACCTTCCGGGCATTGTTTTTAAGCAGTTCAGCCAGTTTCCGCAGCAGGTGATCACCGGCTATATGTCCGTATTGATCGTTAAACTTTTTAAAATAATCGATATCAAACATAATCAAAGACAGGGTGTGCTGGTAGCGTTGGGCCCGCTCAACTTCTTTGCCTAAATTATTTTGAAAATACCACCGGTTATAAAGTCCGGTCAAGGTGTCGGTAATGGCCAGCCAGCTGACATTTTCATAAAGTTTGGCATTCTCAATGGAAACGGTGGCGTGTTGGACAATTAGGGTAAAAAAATTTAGATCTTCTTCGGTAAAATGATTGCTGTCCAGGCTGTTTTTTGCTAACCGTTCGGAAATACTGATCACACCGGTGACCTTTTCCTTATCTTTGATCGGCACACACATAAAAGATTTGCCGGCATAGCTGGGTTTATTTTTCCGGCCAAACCGCGCATCCTGTTCAATATCTTCAACTAAAAGAGGTTTGCCTTCTCTGGCCACCCGGCCGGCGATAGATTCGCCGTAGCGGATTTTGGTATTTTTAACGATATTCTGATCAATCCCTTTCGAACCTCTAATAAACAAGGTATCATTCTTTTCGTTGGCGAGCATTATCGAGCCGCGCTTGCTGTTTAAAATTTCTGTAGCTCTCAGAATCACAAAATTTACCAGATCGTCCAAATTCAAAATAGAATTCATTTTTTCACCGAGGGCAAGAATATGCTCCAATTTTTCCTTTTCGTTTTGAAGCTTAAAGACCAGCCTCTGGTTTTCTAAAACTAAATTTTGTTTTTCCAGCCCGCGTTTGATTACCAGTTTTAAATGATTGAGATCAAACGGTTTGGTTAAATAGTCGTAGGCTTCGCATTCCATCGCTTCGACGGCCGTTTCCACCGTGGCATAAGCGGTGATCATTATGGCGCAAACTTCCGGACTGGTTTGTTTAACCTGGCGCAGGACATCTATCCCATCGATGTCGGGTAGTTTTAGATCGATAATCGCAATGTTAAAGGATTGGTTTTTTGCCTGCTCGACGGCTTGACGGCCGTTTTCAGCGGTGGTTACGGCATAACCTTCATCTTGCAGTAAACTGCTTAAAGTATACCGGATCAGCTTTTCATCGTCGACCAAAAGGATGTTTTTCGGTTCACTCAAAATTTTCACCTCATTATTTTTTGCAAGTTCGTTCGATGATGTCGATTACATCCTTTATTTGAAATGGTTTATAAAGACACAAAACCACTCCTTCCGAATAAGCTTCTTTAATTAAATCTTCCAGCGAGTAGGCCGTCATTAAGACGACGGAGGTTTGGGGGGCGATTTCTTTGATTTTTTTAAAAGCCTCCACCCCGTTTATTCCGGGCAGTTTTATATCCATAAAGATGATATCCAAATAATGGGACTGGGCCTTGCCGACGGCTTCCTTACCGTTGCTGGCCGTATAGACGATATAGCCTTCTTCGGTGAGGAGGGCGGCCAAAGTGCGCAAGGTAAGCAATTCATCATCGACAATCATCACCCGGATTTGTTTGGCGTTGTTCTGCAGTATTTTCGCCTTATGTTTGGCGGCGGCTTTGTTTTCTATTTTATGGGTATCGGAAGAACTTAAACAAATAGCTTTCTTTAAAAGCTGTTGAAGCTGAGGATAACTTTCCTGCGGGTTCATAGCTCCTCCCTTCCTAAGAACTATCCTTCGATAATACTCTATCATTTTAAGAGATAGTTGTCAAAAGAACAAAAATTTTTAAATTAAAGGGGGATTGAGGGGGATTTAGAAAATTAGAAATATTGTCTAAATCTCCCCTACCCCTCTTTTTAAAAGAGGGAAAAAAATGCCCAACTTTAAAATTTAATGTTTAGCCCGGCGGAGACATTGACCGTAAAAGGTTCTTCCTTTTTCCCGGCTTCGATACCCGGCCTTCGATCGTAAGTCTTGGAGCCGCCGCCGCCCAGATCCAGCTGCAAATTATCGCTGATGTTGTAGTTGGTTTTGAGATCCAGGCTGTAGGTGTCATTATTTTCTAAAACGTTGAATTCACTTCGTTTCAGGTCCAATTTAAACGTGCAGTCGAAAATTAAGCGATTGGCAAAACGCAGGTATTTTCGGGTGAACGGTATTTTCCAACTGGCCGGCAGATTGAAATCGGAATGGACCTGCAGACTGGGTGTTTTATTGATCAAATGCTGGGTATAGTTGCCGGTAAAATCCCGGGTTTGGGAGAGGCTGGTATCGTAGCGCGGCGTAAACAACCATTGTTTGGCCCGGATTCCCAACTGCGCGCTCCAAGCGCGGGTTAGTCCCAGCTTGCTGGGAATCCATTTTCCTGTGTCTTTGACTAGAGTTTTTTCTGTGATTTCTGAAAGGTTGTATTTGGTGAAAGGGGTAAAAATTTTAAAACAGGTGAAGCGGAAATCTCCCCCTTTGTTTCGTTCCAGACTATGGCTGATGTTTTTGTTGTCGGCGCTCTTTATCGAGTAAGTTAAATTAAGCTGGGAGTCGCTGATAAATTTAGGCGGAATAAAGAAAAGTTTTTCCAGCGCGCTGATGCCGACCGTTAAATCCGGCCAGCGGGTGGTTAAGGTATCCTGACTGCTGGAGTTGTTGTTATTTTCCTGATGATATTTACTCCGATTATAAGTAGCGGAGGCGGTAATACTTTTGATGCAGGAAAATTGGTTGGAAAAAGAAAGGGCGCCAAACGGTGTCCAGGTCAGCGAGCTGTTTAAGGTGTCTTTAGTGGTAAACTGTTTACGGTTGGCTTCGGGGTTGTAAGTGGGCACGCCGCGAATCCATAAACTATTTTTAAAGTTAGTTTTTTGCCGGTCTTTTAATTTGTAGAAATTATAACCGCTGTCCAGGTTGTCGAAAGAATCGCCGTCCTCGATATTATAGGAAGAGTTAAGGTTTAGAGTCTGGGTCGGTTTGAATTTCGGGAAAAGCTCCCGCGGGCTAAAGGTATAATTGATCCCGCCATTCAAAGTCCGCACCACCACCTTGGTCCGGGCTTCCGTCCGCTGGGTAGCGGAAGAAACCGTCAACTGGTAGGTTTCTTCGACATTCATCCGGTAGTTGATGGCTGGGCTGAGCCATTTCAAGATTCGCCAGTTGCTGGCGGCGCTGATAATTTGGGATAAGCTTTTCGGATAATAATCAACCGTGTCCGAGTCGAAGGTGCGAACCTTGGGGATAGCGTAAAGATATTTCTTTTCCCAAACCTGTTTCAAACTATAGTTGGGGGTAAAAGTAAATCCATTCCACCATTGGAATTGCAAATCTCCGACGTAGGTAGTGGAGAACTCTTTCGTATTTTCCAGCCCGGCGCCGGTTCTGGCGCCGGTATCCCGATAAATAAAATAATTGCTCCGGGTGTAGGAGAGGTTGACGGCGCTGGGCAGGGGGTGAAAATCCAGATATTTTGTCGGCAGTAAATCCAGTTCCCAGGGGTTGGTATAACTCATTTTGCCGGTATAAGTGTCCTTAACTTCCCGCAGATAAAGTTCGGAATTGGCCAGTGTGGTATTGGCGTAATTGCCGCTGAAGCCGGGCAGGCGGTTGAGGTTTAAATTGAAACCGAAATCTTTCGAGGAATTAACCAGCCTTCCTTCGATGGTGCTGGAAAGCAACGGGTTGTCCTGCGCGGTCGGGGTAACGGTGATGGTTTTCGCCAAATTTCCGGTGATCGGAAGCCAGTTGAAATAAGTTAGATTAAAATTTCCCGAGGTTGTATGATAATCCTGGTTGGTGACCTGGGCATCCAAAATCCGGAAGTTGCGGGTTTTGATCTCGCGGTTCAGGTAGCCGCTTAACCAATCGCGGTTGGCCCCGGTCCAGTCGGGCAGGTTCAGCGACCAGTTACCGCTGACACCTCGGGCTGTTCCCTTTTTGCTGATCACATCGTTTAAATAAAGATCGTTAACCCAGATTTCACCGTTCGGAATTGTATCGTCGGTGGTATTTTTAATCCCCAGAACAATTTGGCTGATATTGTTTTTTTTCGGGTTACCAACAATATTCCAATTAAGGTCGTCAGGTCTTCCATCGGCATTAGCGTCGATAAAACTGGCGGTGATCGCCTGCCAGCCGCTGTTTGCCGGCACGGATTCATATTCAAAATAATCAGTTTCCGAGCCGAGCCGGATAAAAAAAGTTTCTCCGTGGGTATCTTTCGGGTAGAGAAAAAACTTAAAATTCCGGTAATTGCTATAATCCTGGGCCCGGCTAAAAATAACTTTGGTGAGGGCGGTCGTGCCGGCTTGCAGGTTGCTGTAAGTTAAACGGAGAACTTGTTCGCGTTTAAATTCGTTAAGATCTGTGTCTTTGTAGAGATCGTTTTTGAAATCGGTGAGGGAGAAAATGTCGCCAACTTTCGAGTCTTCCTCATTGCTGACCGCCGAGACCTCCATCGAGCCGGCGCCGGCCGGCAAAATAAGCGGTTCTTCCCATTTGTTGCCGGTAACGGAGAGGCTGGCAATTTTAAGCGCTCCGTTACCGTTAACCCCGCCGATCGTTAAGCGAATCTGGCGGATGATTTTCCAGCTTTCCTGGTTGGCCGGGGTAATATTTAAGGGTATACGGAAGAATTGCCAGCCTTGCCAGTCAATGGTGGAATGAGTAACGCCGTTTTTGTCGGTTAACGCGCTAAAACTGCCGCCCATCCCGTCATCGTAGGTTAAGGCGCGGCCGAGGTTTTCCGAGTCGATCCGGCCGTTGGACGCGCCGATCGGAAAAACACCGTCGGCCGCGTTGAATTTCCAGCCTTTATCCTCGTCTCTGTCCAGACTGCCGTTACGATTAAGGTCCTCAGTGTCAATCGAGTTGTTTCCGTCGGCGTCTTCATTGAAGCCGCCCAGACCGATATCAAAAGTTTCACCGCCGTTATCACCGTAAATCCAGCCTTCAATAAACAGTTTCCTGGAAAAATCCAAGCCGGCGGTAGAGAGGACATGGATAATCGAGATCTGCTGACTGCTGGAGTAAAGCTGGTAGTTGAATTTTAACACCTGCTGGGTTTCTTCTTTGTTTTCCAGTTTGAGGCCGGGGTTAATTTCCAAAACTTTAATTTCTTCGTTTTCCACCACTTTAATTTCATTGTTTTCTATTTTCACATTTTCCCTTCGGGTGGGCACACGGTTGGGGTTGGAAGACAACTGCCAGGCTTCTTTAGAAGTGGGGGCGGATTCTTCCAGTTTAATTCCTTCCATATTTTCGATAATCGCCCGGCCGGAGATGTTCGGGTTAAAAGTGGATTGCGCTCCTTCCACAACCAGGTTGGTAATTTTCAATGGAGACCACTCCGGGTTAATATTTAGCCGCAGATCGCCTTCTAAGATTTGAGAACTTTCCGGCGCGGAGCGGAGCGCCGGAACGGTAGATGTTTTGGAAGGAATATTGTAGATCGCGGTCGAACCGATCGAGAAATTTGGGCCAAAGGAATAAGTGGCCCGCCCGCCGGCCAAAGTCTGTTGGAGTTGCGCGCCAAAAGGGGAGTATTCGTAGGTGATTTCCAACCGGCTGTCCTCGCGGATATCGTCCTCGCGGTAGAAGGTTACCATCCCGGAATCGTAGTCGATGAAATAATCTTCGTCGCGTTTTAACGTCCGGCTGTCCAGAACAATGGTTTCACTGCCCAGAATTATTCCCGGGCGCAGGGAAAATATTTTTATCCGGTAGCGGTATTCAATCGAAATCGTATTGAAGTGACTGGGTGTCTGGTTATAAACGCCGGCATCGAAAGGCTTTTCTTTTCTAAAGTTGAAGATCCCGGTTTCAAAATCTATTTCCACATCATTGGGGTAACGCAGGGAAGTAACCACGTTACGGTTAAGATCCAAAACATTAAAAATGAAATTTCCCCGCCCGTTATCCCGGATAATTTTACTCACCCCGATACTGTAGTAATTTTTCAGTTCCCGGGTAATGGCGGCGGTTTCATTTTCGTCCTTAATTAAATAACGGGTGGCGGCCGGTGTTGGCCCGCCGCTGGAAGCCCAGACAGTTTCTCCCCCGCTATTCTTATATTGATAATCAACGGCGAGAACATAGTTGGTCTGCAAGGTGCTGCGGAAAGTAATTACACCTGTGCTGTAGTCGATAGAATAGTCTTTCCCGGAATTAAGCAGATCAAAACTGCCGGTATACGAGGAGCCGCTTACCTTATAGGGAACAGCCGTAACCGTAGAGGTGTTCACGGTGTAGGTGTTGGGGCTGCGGTCGTCAAGATAAATTCTTTCACTGCCTTTGACCACCGTGGCCAAATGGCTGTCCTCGAGCACAAACTTGTAATATTTGCGGCGGATATAGGAGGTATCGCTAATTTCTTTTTTGTCAAATTGGGTATTGCCGGTATAAATTTTTGTTTCGGTCACACCTTTACTGCGCGAACCGATGCCGGTGAACTCGAAATTTTTAATTTTGGTTTTGATCTTTAGTCCAAAGAGCTGTTTGTTTGAGGTGTAGGTAACAAATTTCGGCGAGCCGGGCAGAGAAAGGTCAATATCGCCGAAGGCGGCTTCCTGGACGATTTCATCCGGGTCGCCCCGGTAGACGACGGAGATGTCTCTTTTGTTTTCGGTAGTATCGTCGAAATTAACATTGACATCGACTTTTTTCCCCACCTTCCCTTTGATCCGGACTTGCAGTTCCTGTTTCATATCAAATTCTTTGCTGATTTTTTTCCCCTCCACACTGCTGTTCGGATTGGTATAAGCAAATTTCAGACCGATAAATTTCCGCCCGGAGATCGACAAACGCGATTCATAAGGCAAATCGAACGCCAGTTCCTGCGTAGAAGGCGGGGCGGGGGCGGGTACGGTAACATCCGGTTTTACGGTCTCCGGTTTCTGCGCCTGGTTCCAGCGCTCCTGGGAAAATTTAAAAAACTTTTTTTCTTCCAGAAACCGGTTGAACTCTCCGGAATCCTTCGGCGCTGGCGGGCTGGGTTTTAAAATTTCCGCCGGGTCGGCCGGCAACAGCCGCCAATGCTTCATCTCCGCCGGCCACACTTGCCGGCAGGTCAAAAGAACCGTTAAAAATATATTCAACCAAATGTTTGTTTTTTTCATTTTACCTTGTAATTTCCCACTCCACAATATATACCATTAAAAGATTTTTATTTCAATCAAAATTGATATTAAAATTAAAGAAAAATCTGGGGTTGAGCATCGCTTTGTTCAATTAAAAAAAATCTTTGTATTTTCCATTTTGTAGGGAACGGTCGCGACCGTTCCACGGTTGTTAGGTTTCATCTTTGCAGTTGATGGATTTTTTCTTGCAGGGTTTGGCTCTAAGGCTAAGGTGATGAATTTTTATGTCCGATAAATGTCCGATATGTCCGATAAATGTCCGATATCCTAAAAACCGTACTTGCGGCCCTTTTTCTGGCCGCGAGCTTTTAATATCTGTTTTCCGACAAGCGCCTGCAAGTCACGATTCAATGTCCGATCATTGACATCTGGAAAGCGGTTTTTTAGATCAACCAGACTTATATCTGTTTTTTCTTTAACCAATTTAATCGCAACTATCTGTCTCTCATTAAGCCCTGCTTTCTGCAAAAATGATTCAGTAAAAACATCTCTTGACAGGATGGTACGAAACTCCACATTCCTGATAAGCACAAACTCCGGTTCGGGTGCGCCTTGCGCCCGACACTGTTCTATCATTTCGAGCGTTCCAGATCCCGTCCGTTGTATGTAATCGGCAAAATAAAGCGCGTTCGCCAAAAGGGGGTTAGCCGGGAAAGACGTGTGCGGTTTCCTAAGGTCTTCCAGTCCTAGTTCTGGAGGCAGGCTCCCTGAGTTCCATACTTCTACCCGGTCACTGAAAACCATTATCTGTACGCCGGATGTTACATTATAGTTGCGATGAGCAACGGCATTGACTATAGCTTCCTGGATCGCAAATACCGGAATCTCGAAAGGGCGCTTGAACTGCGGAGTATGCTCTTGCTGAATAACCGCCTGTTTAAGAATATCCAGCACAAAAGCAACCGACTTATCAACCTGATCGAACAAATTTCCGCTGTAAACCTTATAAGATGTAAAAGGCTTTTTCACTTCAGTCCCAAAAAACTGAACGCATTTGATCTCTGCCTGAAGGAAAAACCTGTGAGGATCCTTGCTAAAAAGCAGGACTGCCGCATTTGTCAGTTTGCCGTCTTTTAACAGATTCAAATGAGTCAACACATCACGTGCAGGCGTATTGGGATTTAAAGGGAATTTTCGTTCGTTTCTTGCCACTTCGAGGAACCGGCAGACTTTCTCTTCATCAATATCTTTCATTGTGGCGCCGATACAAATCCGCTCATCGAATGCCCCACGGCCTACAATGCCTTTCTCTTTCAGAAAGTCAATCAGGCTGGCGTAAACAAGGCGGGTAAGGTCAATCGTGTCAATGAAACGCCTATAGTTGAAGCCGTGTGTTGAATCCCGGATTTCCCTAATTAGTTTCTGAACACCAGCATCACGACTCTTATCGACTGAACCATCGCCTTTGATGTAGATGAGAATATTTTTATGTTTTGCTTTGGCTTCTCTAAATTCGGTTTCAGTGGGAGAAATACCATCTTTGCCGTCACTACCGTATCGGTCGCCAAGAATTCCGATGTAAATATCGCATTTGCCGACTTCGTCAAGATATGTTTTCTCAGCCGATTTATTCTTGGCGGGAGAATCTTCGAAAAGGAAAACATTAAAATACTCGGAAAGTAAAACATCACCAAGTATAAAATCCTTCACTGCCCGGCGTTCTGTTTTGAGTTCCTTCTGAACCGCACTGATAAATATTTTATATTTTTTCATGTCAGTATCAGTCCCTAGTTTATTTGTTTCCGATAGCAAAGTCAAATAAAAAACTCTTAATATTTTGTAACTACTCAGGTATACAACAGTTCATACTTGCAATGCTGGCACTTTTTCTCCCTCTTTTATAAAGAGGGGTAGGGGAGATTTAAATACTGTTTTTTAAATCCCCCTTGATCCCCCTTTTCCAAAGGGGGAAAATTT
>JBDRON010000103.1:0-7414 GCA_043810025.1 Elusimicrobiota bacterium | reverse complement strand
AAATATTGTATTTATGTCTGAGACAATGTATAATAATAATGGTCGGCAAACACGCTAAGAATTAAATTCACAAAATCACATCCCATCTTAAATCAAAACCCTATCCACATTTTAAAAGATGTGGGTAAGGTTAAGCTTTATCAAAGGGGGAAAACTTCAATAATTTCCATCTAATTTTTGTCCCTCGATTATCGCTTGCGGGAAAGTCTCTACCAAATCCGCAGCCCTTTGCTTGCCAATTATTTTTTCCGCCGCCGCCAAAGCGTCCACCATCTTCGGAGGCCGCTGTTGATCGGAATGAGCATCGCTGGACAGGATTGACACCAGACCGTTCTGTAAAAGTTTTTGACCGCAAATTTTAGCTTTCGGTCCGAATCCGCCGGTAAGACTAGCGGCCGTCAATTGCAGGATTACACCTAAACCCACTAATTCTTCCGCCCGTCCCGGATTGGATTGAATCTCCCAATTCCGTTCCGGATGGGAAATAATCGGTCTGATTCCTTCTATCTGCAAATCAAAAATAATTTTTTTTATCTCTTCGGGCACTAACTGGGCGGGTAATTCCAAAAGGACATATTTCTTTTGGTCAGCGATCGTCAAAACTTCATGGTTTAAAATCTTCCGGACAAAATCTTTTCCCAAATGCGCGTCGGCGCCGGGAATAATCTCCAGGGAAATATTTTCCTGCTTGAGGCGGTAATTAAGCTCGGCGGTCTTCCCCAAAATTTCAGCCGCCGAATTTCGATAGACCCCGTTGCCGGTATGAGGCGTAGCCACAATTTTTTTTATTCCCTCTTTGACGGCAATCCGGCACATCCGCAGCGATTCTTCCCAGTCCTTCGCTCCATCATCCAGACCGGGCAAAATATGGCAATGCAAATCAATCATACTTCCAACTTGTTTTTCTCTTGTTCTTTCTCATCTTGCCGATCCAGACTTTTGATTCTTTTCTGACTATCCCGGTTCTCACCATAATAATAGTATTCCTGCGATTTCAGAACATTGTTCAAGATGGTCCCGATAAATTTAGCCTTTACCCCGGCCATTTTTTGTTTGGCCATCGCAATCATTTCCATTTTTGTGCGATTAGCCTGAACCACCAGCGCTATCCCGTTCACCAAATTGGCTAAAATTATCGAGTCAGCAACAACATTCAGAGGAGGAGAATCGAAAATAACCCGATCAAAAGATTCCTCCATCAATTTCAGCAAATGCAGCATTTTTTTCGAGTTTAACAACTCGGTCGGATTGGGTGGTATCGGCCCGCAGGACAGAACAAATAAATTTTCCACTTCCATCGAATTAACCGTTTTTTCTAAATCACTGTTGGTTATTAACCGCGGGGAAGCCAGCAAATTGGATAGACCGGGCGAATTTTTACCCTTTTGAAATACCCGTGACAAGCGGGGGTTACGCATATCCGCATCGATTAACAAGGTCCTTTCCCCGGCTTGAGCAAAAGTTATTCCCAAATTTATCGCATTAACCGTCTTGCCTTCTTTCGGAGCGGCGCTGGTAATTAAAATTGTTTTCAGCTCCTGCTCGGTCAGGGAAAGCATTATTTTTGTCCGGACGGTGCGGAAAGCTTCCGAGATTGTCGAGCGCGGCTGATAAAAAGAAATCAGGTCTTTGTTTTTTTCTTCTTGCGCATTTTTTTCCGCATAGCGCGGCACCAGCCCCAAAAATGGCAGCCCCAGTTTATTTTCAATATCTTCCGGCGTTTTGACGGTATTATCCAAATATTCCAGAAAGAAGGCTAACCCGCCGCCTAAAATTAATCCCATAAAAACAGCCATAATGATGTTCAATTTTTTGTTCGGCCGCACAGGAAACCGCGGCGTTCGGGCAAAATCAATAATCCGGATATTGTTCGCCTGCAAAGCGCCGGAAAGCTCGGTTTTCACGCTGGAAACTATTCTTTTTATTTCCTGGTCAATCCGCGAGCGCATCGCCCCGATTTCGGCCTGCAATTGAATCATTTTCGGGTGTTTCGGCATATACCGCTTTTTATATTCCGCCTGGCGCGTTTCCAGTGCCGCATAGTCGGCTTTTAACCGTTGGATCAAATTATTGTTTACCACCGAAGGCAGTGATTCGACCAATTCCCGGTTTTCTTCCTCGTCCAGTGAATTGATTCCTTTCTCCTGAATTCTTTTCAAAATCTCCTGCGAACCAAACAGCCGGCTTTCCAGGTTTTGCTCCAGATAAAGCTGGGCCAGGGTGTTTGTCAGATCTTTAGCTAATTGCGGGCTGGGGGATTCCACACTCAGATTAACCAGCCGCGTGTTGCGGACCGGCTGGACAAAAATTGAGTTAAGCAGTTGGTCAACTAACTCCGGCTGGGTATTTTCATTGGCAGAAGAATTATTTTTTTCTTTGAATAACGGGTTGGTGTCCAACTGTAACCGCTGGACCAATTTTTCGGCTAAACTTTTCGATTTCAGCAAAGCATACTGCGTTTGATAATAATCCTGCCCCGTGGCTTCAATCCCGATCACTTCCTGGAAATTAACATTCCGATTCTCTTTCTCAATCATGATCTGGGTGGTCGCCCGATAAATCGGCTTTTGGAGAAAAGTGCCGATCATTACCGTGGTCACCAGCACGACAAAAAAAATGGCTATTGTCCAAAACCGCCGGTAAATAACCTGCAAATAATTACGCAAATGAGCCGGTTCGTTTTGGTCAGAAAAATTGTTGAGCAATCTTTTTCCTCGCTATCAAAAAATACTTTCCGGGACTACCACGACATCGTTTGGTTTAAGAATAATATCTTTGCTTTTATCGCCCCTTTTGGTAATATCGCTAACCTTAACCTTGATCAGCTGCTCCCGACCGCCTTCCACGCGAATAACCTTTACCCCGTCGGGGTTGGCAATCGGGGTTAAGCCGCCGGCTAAAGTTATTGCTTCCAAAATCGTCACATCCCCTTCCAGCTTATAAGCGCCGGGTTTTACTACCTGGCCATAAACATAAAAATTACTGTATTCTTTAACCAGCACGGAAATATCGGGCTTAACCAAATATTCCTGATAAAGCCTGGCCAATTTCTCTTCAATTTCCGCCGGCGACATCCCGGCAACCTTTACCCGCCCGAGCAAAGGGCAGGAAATATCGCCGCTGGCTGAGAGTTGAACTGTTTTCGATAAATCTTCTTCCCCGTAAACATTTATTTCCAAAACATTTTGCGGCCGCACGATGTAATCGGCCGCCGGCGCCGGCGAGGAAATATTTTTTTTAACCTCGGCAATTGCTTCAGCAGCGCTAGTTAAAACCAAGAGACCGCTGAGAAGAAACCCGGGAATTTTATGGTTCATCATTTTTATTATACCAAAGAAAATTCAGTTTAGCTAACCGAAAAACAATCAGGGTAATACATCTGCTAAAAGTTTTTTCCGATTATCTGATTCTGGCTGAAGAGTCGGGCGGCAAGACTTCCGGCTATCTTTGCCAAACCTATAAATTTTTCAAATATTCTTTAATTCTCCCGCGATCTTCGTTTTCTTTGGCACCTTTAAAATATAGCTCTATAAAGTCAATTTTGAAACTATTGCAATGAAAGGCATAAATAATCCTCAAAGAAGAACCTTTCAAATACTTACAAAATAAGCGCGCTTTTACAACAGCGCACCGGTCGTTTTTTGTTATCTCATTAAAATGCTTGCTGTTCCCCAACGGCACAACCGTGATCACGCGTTTAAACTCTTCCAAATCACCTGATAATGATCTATATTTCTTCGCAAGCCGCTTAAATTCCTTGGAAAATTCCGGTAATTCATTAAAGTTCATCGTCATAATTTCTTACAGAATAGCGCTCATCGCGATAAAACACGCTTTCATAAGAAAGCGGCTGGCCTTCCTCGGCTACTTTCCAGGGAATATCGTCGTGTGAATAATTTTCTATTTCTTTGGCATTTTTGTCGGCAAGTCGCGCCAGCACTTCGTCAATATGCTCTATCTCGCGAGCGGAAAACTTATCTAAATTAGGCCGTTTGAGAGGTAAATACTTCTTTTGTTCATACTTAAAATACCGGCTCTTTATTGCTTCAATTTCCCCATTTTTCTGCATATCTGCAACAATAGCCTTTAATTCTACCGAAGTAGGACCATGATGGTTTTTAATGTAGGTTGCGCCCATCAAGTTTTCCTCAAATTTTTCGTAGTAGTCAAAGTCAATGAAATAAAGCAGTTTATGGAGAACGGTTTCGCCGACATTCGGCTTGCCGCCAACTTTTCCCAGTACATACAAAAGAACTTGTTTGAATTTTTCCAAATTTTTGCTGGTAACGCGGATTTGAAGACTGCCGGACGATTTTCCCTTTGGCTTTTTTTCAAGTATAACCTTGCCTTCCGGGGCTTTGCCGGCAAGAAAATTCTCAAACGAAACGTTAAAAATAGTTGCCAACTTTCTTGCCTCGGAAATAGCAGGCTCCCGCCCGCCTTGTTCAATTTGAAAATAGGTCGGACGGGAAATGCCCAACTCTGACGCTAAATATTCCTGCGTCAGATTGCGCTTTTTTCTCAATTGTTGAATGAATTTTGCAAGCATAGTCATATTCTACTTCCTATTTTAAGTTTAGCTGATGTAAAGTTATTTGTCAAGAGCAATGTAAAGAATTATTTACAGACACAGTTGCTCCGGCAAATCTCATTCCTCAATGACCAAAGGTCATACCACTTTCTAAAAAACTACGGAAATGAAAAATTGGAGCAGATTATCGACATAATCAAACCGGTCAAAATTGGAGTTGCGCTGCCGATACTCATACTTCAAAGAAGGGGTAAACCAGCCCTTCAGCTGATATTGTAGTCCCAGCGCTGCGGAAGTAAAATCGTCCTGCCGCTTTGCCGTCAACGAATCTTCCCGGCTTTCCCTGGGATAAATATTTTTCTGTAAAACCGATTCCAGCGTCAAAAAAATCTTCTCCCAAATTTTCTGGTCCAGCCTTACCCCCAGCCGGTTTAAAACATAGTAATTCATCGTGCTATACGAAGACTCCTCTACCGACCGCTCGCCAAAAACATCCAATCTTGTGCGATTGGTAATCCGGTGTTGCAAACTTAAAAAGGAGGTCAGACCGGTAAAATTTTCTATGCCGGACTTCTCATATTGCCGGCTCTGATACCCAACCTTCATCGCTGCGGTCAGTTTGGAGGTTAGCCCCCCCGCTAACCCCAAACGGACCTGTTCATACCAGGAATCGCTTAAAACATTTTTGTCATACTTAATTACGCCAATATTGTTTTCAATCAATAAATCCGTTTTCGGCAAGATCCGGTAACCGCCGCTAAGCGTAAATATCTGTTCGGATTTATCCAGCAAATCCAAAGAACTACTTTGATAATCATCGCGCAGATGAATATACCCCAACCCCAAGGCCGACAGATTGCTTTTAGAGGTAATTGCCGCTTTAAACTTATTTCGAATCCGGCTCTCTTTACTCGTTTTTTCGGAATCAGGCGGATCGGCAGTTTTTTTGAAATCATCTTGGAAATTTAAGGAAATTTTTTCCTGATGACCGAGATTTAACTGCCCGGAAAAATTGTGGTCTAACCTATTCTCTCTAGTTAACCCGGTATAACGGAAAACATCCAGGTTATAGTTGAAAGCCAAAACATTTCTTAAGGTGACCAACCTGATCCCTGGAGAAACAACCGAAATCTCGTCTTTGTTTTTCTCCCCTTTAGGTTCCAAATAAATATTGTCGTTGTAAATCTTTTTCAGATCAACAAACATATGGATATCGGTCATGCCGATATTTAAATTTCCTT
Source organism: Elusimicrobiota bacterium (assembly GCA_043810025.1). Lineage (GTDB taxonomy): Bacteria > Elusimicrobiota > JBDRON01 > JBDRON01 > JBDRON01 > JBDRON01. The sequence goes on along the minus strand of JBDRON010000103.1, from coordinate 1,642 downwards.
GAGCGGAAACTACCCTGCCGAGGATCAGCTCGGCGGCAAAAATGATTAGAATCAGGCAGATTTTTCTTCTCATAATTCTCCTTACGGCCGAAAGGAACTGGCCTCGATGGGTTCGGGTTCTTCAATTTCTTCTTCTAAACCGTTAGCAAAAGTTGCCGCCGTAGGAAAAGAGGCCACCATCCCCTGAGGGACAGGAATCTCGGCAGAGAACACACTTGACGGCAAATAAATAATCTTCTCATCGGGAATCTGACCGACCGGAATAATCACCATATTCTTTTGTTCTAAAGCAATCCGATAAACCTTGCCCTCTAAACTCACCAACACATCTATGTTACCTTCCACCGACCCGATTACTACTGACCCGGTTTCCGGAGCAATCCAACATTCCAAAATACCTCTGCTTATTTCCGCCCGGGTTTTTTTAGCCAGCAGATAAATTGATTCCTTCTTCTCCGGCTCCCAGGAAATTCGCAGGGAACCCTGCAAAAGCTCCAGGCCGTCTTTATGTATTTTACAATGCGATCCTTCTAAAATTCTTAATGATTTCCCTGGACCAAAATCAATCTTTACCCGCCCTTGCTCGGTTTTAATTTCTTCTTCCCTGGAAACAGCCATCCCTTGCGCCGCGTCAGTCCAAAAATTTTCACCCTTTTTCCTTTTGACTACTTCCCCGGACAACTCCTGAATCACCACCGCTGCCGTGGTCTGCGGCGAATTTTTCCGTCTGGAAACACCTTCAGATTTTATACCCAAAGAAAGAAAAACCAAGCCCATCGTTAAAAAAATTCTCGCTGAAAATTTTCGACTACCAATTACTTTAATCGTCATACGCACTTCCTTTAATACCGTGATTTTGCCTCAGCAAACAAGTTAGTCCTCGCTGCGCTCGGAACTTTATCTACCTGTTGGGTATATTTTCTCCCTCTTTTATAAAGAGGGGTAGGGGAGATTTAGACAATATTTTAGAAATCCCCCTTAATCCCCCTTTTTAAAGGGGGAACGCACACAAAACCAACATTGAAATTCCTTAGCTTCAAGTTAAGCCCCGGCAAAAACCGGCAACTTAATCTTATTTATAGAGATATTTTGCAAATTTGTCAACATAAAAATACCTTGGCTTTTGGGAATTGGGCTTAGGCCCCTGGGATACGGCGGCAGGAATCGTCATCGTCACCGAAGCCGGCGGCAAAGTCACCGGCTTAACCGGCGAAAAATATTCCCATTACCAGCAAAACATCCTCGCCTCCAACGGCAAAATCCACCAGCAGTTGATTAAAACACTACTGGGAAATGGGGTTAAGCCTAAGAACCGCGATTGATTTTTGATTTTATAACGATAAATGCCAGTAAAAATTTCCACCTGTTGGGTGGAAATACTTTAGCTGGTTTCTGTCGTCTAACTGAATTTACGACGATAAAATGCTATTATTTTATCAATTATAAAGGGGAATTTCAAAAATGTCAGTTATACGACAGAAACTAGCTAGCGATGATTAGAGTTTTTATATTTTTATCCCGAAGGGATTTTGGAATATAGGCGGGGATGAAATCCCCGCTAAGATCGTCAAAAACAATTTAAGCCCCGAAGGGGCGAAGGTGTTTTCGGTGTTCAGCATATTATTTTCCTGCGCCCTTTCAG
>JBDRON010000102.1:0-70311 GCA_043810025.1 Elusimicrobiota bacterium | reverse complement strand
TCATATTTACTTCGGAATGACCATTATACAAATTAATGGATTTTGATTTCAAATCGATTATGTTTTTTTTCTTCATTATGTTATTCATTTTTCAATATGTTTTGCGTTTTGTATTTTAAACGTGTGGGACACTAGTGATATCAGTTACATATATATTCCCCTTGCTATCAATAGCTATTCCGGAAGTTTCCTGAAATTCTCCGTCTTCTTTACCTTTTTGGCCCCATTGCAATAAAAATCTTCCCTGATTATCAAATTTTTGAATTCGGCTATTATATCTATCCGCGACATAAACATTACCATTGTTATCTAAAGTTAAACCGCCAGGAGATAAAAATTCACCCTCACCGCATCCTCTTTTACCCCATTTCAATATAAAATTACCTCTAGGACCAAATTTTTGAATGCGATTATTCTCAGAATCTACGATAAAGATATCACCTGTTTTATCTATAGCCAACCCTTCTGGACAATACAAACCGCCGTCATCACTACCCTGCCCACCCCACATTAACAAAAATTTCCCATTTGGATCAAGCTTTTGTACTCGATGGTTACCCCGGTCAGCAACATAAATATTACCTTCCTTATCCAAATCTATTCCGCAAGGTTCGATAAATTCGCCATCCCCTTCTCCCCGCCTACCTATCTTCACAAGAAAATTGTCGGTTTTTTCAATCTTATTTCCAACAATCTTATTTAAATAAGAAAGAAAATTGTTGTATAGACTTGAAAAATATTTTTTTAACTTATTAAAAATGTTTTCTATTTTTCCAATCCATTTTGATTTATGATTTTGCGTGGCAACAGAATTAGTAATTATCTTTTGTTTATTCAACGGAACAAATTTTTGTATTCTATTATTACCGGTATCGGAAATATAAATTTCTCCGGCCTCGTTTATCGCTATGCCCATTGGTGATTCAAACTGACCATCATTACTACCTTTTTCACCAAATTTGGAAAGAAAATTACTGTTAGAGTCGAATTTTTGAATATAACAACTTGTCACATCTAAAACATAAACATTCCCCTCGTTGTCCAGCGCTAATTTTTCCGGCGACCTAAATTGACCGTCACCAGTTCCCTGACTTCCCCATTTAGCTAAAAACTTACCATTGCAATCAAACTTCTGAACTCGATAATTTGATTCATCGGCGACATAAAGGTTTCCCGCTTTATCTATTCCTATCCCAAAGGGACATTGAAACTGCCCATCGGCAGTTCCTCTATCACCCCATTTTGATAAAAGCTGACCGTTTTTATTAAATTTTTCTATACAATTACTTTCCCTATGCGTTACATAAATATTTTCTTTTCGATCAACGGCTACTTCCGAAGATTCGTTAATTGGATCAAAAGTTGAATTAATCTCAGGTGAGTTAGGGTTCACTTTATTATCCCATTTAATTAGAAATTTCCCTTCACTGGTAAACTTTTGAATCCGCGAAGTATACAATTCAGTAACATAAACATTATTTTTACCATCTACCGCTATGCCAAAGGGATTACTTAATACGAACACGACATCGTCACCGTTGGTCCATTTCTTTAATAACCGGCCATTACCATCAAACTTTTGAATCCGTTCATTATCCTTATCCGCCACATAGACATTGCCAACACTATCAACAGCTATCCCCATAGGACAACTAAACCGACCGTCAGCATTGCCTTCCCCGCCCCATTTTTGGGAAAAAGCATATTCTTCCGATATCGCCGTACCGGCTAAAGTTAGAGAGAAAATTAATACCACGACGGAAAGACCCATAATTTTTCTTATCATAATTAGGACACCCCTAGCCAAAATTTTCTTTTCACTTTACAATAACCTCAGATAAATTCCTCTTTAAATCCCAGGAAAATTTCTAAAGGGATTAATTTTATTTCTTTTTCTTCGGCCAAATTATTTTTTGTGATTACGGTAATTTTCTTTAAAAGATTTTTGTATTTATAAAAATCTTCCGGACCTAAATTCCTCTGATATTTTACCTCAAAGAATAAATACTGTTCTTTTTCTCTAACCACAAAATCGACTTCCCCTAAAGCGCAGCTACCGTAATAAGTTTGAGAATATTTTCTTTTCAAAACCGACCCGACCAGCATCTCGGCAATTTTAGGCCGTAGATTTTCTCTTAAAAATGTTTTTTGAGAATAATTAAAGGCATCATCTAAAAAATTCTCAAAACTCGCGATTATAACCTGCAAAATAAAAGGATCGTCGAAATATACCTTGCGGTTCTTTTTAGCATCAATGCGCCTCTGTTCTATAGAAAAGTATTCTACCTTAAAAAGAACAAAAATTTTTTCTAAAATATCTAAATAGTCCCTAACCGTCAGATGAGAAACCACCCCGCTTTCTTTGGCTAACTTATAGTAACTGGTTGGTGTAGTCAAATGGATAAATAATCTTTCAAATATTCTTAGCGCTACTTCATCGGACTTGCCGGTTTTATGCAGATCTCCCTCAATCCAGCTTCGATACAGATCATAGATATAAGCTGGAATAAAACCCTGACTGTAATAATTATTAATATTTACCAAAAACCCGCCGGTAAGCAAAAAATCCTCAAAAAGTTTTTGTAATTGAGCAAAATGCAAACTGAAAACTTCGCCAATTTTTTTCTCTCTGAGGTCAGGCATCACCAATCCCAAGAAGTCAGAAAAATCCAAGGGTTGGATTTCAATATCCGGCCTGAATATTTTACCTCTTCGTCCGGGAAGTCTTTCCGAAGAAAATTGGATATCTAAAACATTAGAACCGGTAAGAAGTAAAACCACATTTTTTAATTTACCGCTATCCGCCAATGATTTAATTGCCCGCTGCCATTCCTTAACAAAAGAAATTTCATCCAGAAAAATAAATAGCCGGGAATTTTCTCGAGCCTGGACAAAGTTTAGATATTCGGTTAATAAATCATATAGTTCATTATAATCTGCGATACGATCGCAGGGATAAAAAAATACGGCTTGGCGTGGAATCTTAACTTCAAGAAGAAGATGACGAATCAGCAGTTTGAGAAAAGTGGTTTTACCAACCTGGCGCGGACCTCTTAGGGTTAATATGGCATCTTCTTGCAGGGGAAAGTTGTAATAAAAAGGATGATGCCATTTATATTTTTGCTGCTCAAATTCAACAATCTTGTTATCTTCCTGCACCAGCTCTTGCCTTAGCCACCAGGGATTATGTGATTGCAATTGGTATTTGCCTATTTTATCCATATTATTGTTATTGATAATAACATACTGCGAGGATAATGTCAATCATTGTATTTTCCTTTATCCCAGTATTTCTCCAAATGGCTTCAAGAAATCGGCTAATTTCTTCTCGACATCGCCTCCCTGGCGGATGATTTCGATGAGGGCGCTGCCGATGATGATTCCGTCGCAGGAATTACGCAGGGGCTGGACTTGCTCCGGGCGGGAAATACCAAAACCTAAAGCTAAAGGTTTATCGGTATAACGGCGAATTTTCTGAAGGAGAGACTTCACTTGAGGAGAGAGCGCGCTTCGAGCGCCGGTTACCCCGGTCAGCGAGACGACATAAATAAAACCCTTACTTTTCTCAGCGGCCAACTTGATTCTCTGCTGATTACTGGTGGGGGCCAGCAAAAAAATCAAATCAATATTCTTTTCTTCCAATTTTTTTTGAAAATTTTCTTCCTCATCGGGAGGCAAGTCGGGGATAATTAATCCCTGCACTTCCGATTGAATAATATTCGGGATCAACTTCTTCCCCAGTTGGTAAATGGGATTATAATAGGACATTAAAACCAGCGGCAAAGAAAATTGCGGACGGATTTTCTTTATCCAGGCGAAGATCGCCGGCAAGCTAATCCCTTTCTCCAACGCCTTCTGGGAAGAATATTGAATCGTTGGACCATCAGCGCTGGGATCGGAAAAGGGCACGCCAATTTCCGCAATATCCACACCGGCTTTTTCCAAAACCGTCAAATACCTGGTGGTCGCCTCCAAATCCGGATAACCGGCGGTAATGAAAGCAATCAGCGCTTTCTTCTTTTCTGCCCGCAATTGAGCAAATTTTTGAGAGATACTTGTCATAATTAACCTGTCTTAGACGAGACTCCTCACCTGATCGACATCTTTATCGCCACGGCCGGAAAGGCCAATGACTATAATCTTATTTTTGGGAATTTTTTTTGCTATTTTAATTAAATAAGCGATAGCATGGGCCGGCTCTAAAGCCGGGATGATCCCCTCTTTGTGGGACAAAATCTTAAAGGCTTCCAAAGCCTCATCATCAGTTATCGCCGCATATTCGGCGCGCCCGCTGGCCTTATAAAAAGAATGTTCCGGCCCGACACCGGGATAGTCCAATCCGGCAGAAACGGAATGGGTGATTTGCACTTGCCCATTTTTATCTTGCAGTAGATAAGACTTGGAGCCATGCAATATTCCCACTTTCCCTTGGGAAAGCGTCGCCGCGTGCATACCGGTAGAAATTCCTTTGCCCGCAGCCTCGACACCAATAAACTTAACTTGCTTATCGGCATAGAAGGGGGCAAACAAACCTAAAGAATTTGATCCCCCGCCGACACAAGCAATTAAATAATCGGGGAGTCTTTGCTCATGCTTTAAAATTTGTTTTTTAACTTCCGCCCCAATGACCGATTGATAATTCCGCACAATTAGAGGAAAGGGGTGCGGACCAACTGTCGAACCGATAATATAATGAGTGTTCAAAACATTGGTTACCCAATCCCGCATCGCTTCGTTGATCGCATCTTTCAGGGTTTTACTGCCCGAATCCACCTTGATTACCCTGGTTCCCAGCAATTCCATGCGGAAAACATTCAAGGCCTGCCGTTCCACATCTTCCGAGCCCATATAGACATCGCATTCCAAACCAAAAAGGGCGCAAGCCGTCGCCGTCGCTACCCCGTGTTGGCCGGCGCCGGTCTCGGCAATAATTCTTTTCTTGCCTAATTTTTTGGCCAGGATCACCTGACCCATCGTATTATTTATTTTATGGGCGCCGGTATGACAGAGATCTTCCCGTTTCAGATAAATCCGCGGCCCGCCCAGATATTCCGTCAACCGCTGGGCAAAATAAAGCGGGGTGGGACGGCCGACAAAATTAGCCAGGTAATAATTCAGCTCCTGGTGAAATTTTTTATCTTTCAAAGAAGCAAAATAAGCTTTCTCCAATTCCTCCAAAGCCGGAATTAAAGTCTCCGGGGCAAACCGCCCCCCAAACTCGCCAAAATAACCTTTACTATCGGGTAAATTCATATTAGATAGCTCTATTTCCCTTTTTTCCATAATTTGTTAAGATCTCTTTTACCATGAATAATACCTACTATAACTATCTGTGATTTTTGAACACTATACATTAGTCGATATTCTTTAATGAAAAGTTCGCGAACATTAACATCACCAAGCTCGGGCACAACTCGCCCCCTTTTATGAAATTCATTTAATCCTTTGCTTAATTCAATAATTTCTTGAACAAACGATGACGCATAATATAGAGAATCTCTCCCAATATACTCAGCAAGAGATTCCAGGTCGGCAACAGCTTCGGAAGACCAAATTATTTTTTTAGCCATTTTTCCAACCGTTTTTCAACTTCTTTTTGAGTACAAACCCGTCCATGTTTGGCATCTTTTAAACCTTTTTCAATTTTTTGCAGTACATAAAGATGATACTGAATGTCTTCCAAAGAACTATTGTCCGGTAAAAGCGAAATAAGTTTACTTACTTCCTGTTTTGCTGTATACATATTTACCTCCGAGGTTCAATCTAAAATTTTTAGAGGCGCGCCCATCAATATGACTTGCAATAATTTGTATCAAGAACTATCTTTTTCACGCTACTCCCCGTGATTCATGAATAATCCTTTCAATATCTTCTTCCGTCAACAAAGAAAGATGGCCGTCAGGCAAAACCTTACTGATAAATTTTCTTGCCTCCATAAATTCATATCCTCCTTTTTAACTTATTTAGCGCTCCCTCTAACTTTCAGCACGAACTGGTGCATTTTTTCGTAGTCTTTGCGCCGCGGCAGCCGCTCAATTCCGCTGCAGACATCTACGGCGTAAGGTTGAACTTTTTCCAATAGTTCTCCCACATTGTCCGGGTTCAATCCACCGGAAATAAAGGTGAGTTTAACCGCCAATTTCTGCGGGGTTAAAATATCCCAATTAAAACTTTTACCGGTTCCGCCGGCTTCCTCCGGCACAAAGGTATCGAAAAGGAAATAATCGGCCACTTCCTGATACTCTTCCAACGGCAAAACGAGATTCGGATCATCAGCAATCCGAAAAACTTTGATAACCTTCAAACCGGCTTCTTGTAATTGCCGGCAATATTCCTTATCTTCCGTTCCATGCAGTTGAACCAAGGAAAAATTACACTTTGTTGCTGTCCGTATAACTTTTTTCAGCTCTTCATTGACAAAAATTCCCACCGGCAAAACATAAGGCGGCAGGCCGGCAATAATTTTTTTGACCATCGGCTCGGAAGTCTTCCGTGGACTGTTTTCAAAAAAATTTAAACCGATATAATCCACACCCAGATTCGCCGCCCATACCGCATCCTGCTCATTAGTAATCCCGCAAATTTTTATTTTTGTCATCTAATATAAAAGGATTTCAGATCCAGTGACTAGATTGAAACATTTAACTGTTTAATTATATCAAAAAAACCTTATTTTCCAAACAACTCTTTTACCTTTTCCGAAATGTTTCGGCTTTCCAAGAGGCTCTGGCCGATGAGAACGGCGTCGAAACCAGCCGCTTCCAACTGAGCAATATTTTTCCGGCTGCTCACCCCGCTTTCCGCCACGGTGATTTTATTTAGAGGTATTTTTTTCTTCAGCCGCAAAGAGGTCTGAAAATCAACTTTGAAGGTCTGCAAATCACGATTATTGACCCCGATTATTTCCACGCCGGGAATCGTTAATACTTTTTCTAAATTTTCTTCCGTATGCGCCTCAACCAGGGCAGACATTTTCAATTCCTTTACTATCTCTAAAAAGCGCGGCAACTGTTCAAGGGGTACTACCTCGGCGATCAGCAAGACCGCATCACTGATAAAATAACGCGCCTCGTATAGCTGGTATTCATCAACGATAAAATCCTTGCGCAAGAGCGGCAAGGGGGAAATACGATGGGCTTCCAGCAGATGGAATAAATCACCCTGAAAATATTTTTCTTCCGTCAGCACCGAAAGCGCTTTTGCCCCGCTGCGGGTATATTCACGGGCAATTTCTTCGACGGAAAAATGCTCGACGATTGACCCTTGCGAAGGCGAAGCCTTTTTGATTTCCGCGATTAAATTAATTTTTTCTTTTTTTCTGATTGCTTCTTTAAAATTGCGCGGCGGCTCCAGAAGCGGCAAATATTCCAAGATCTTTTCCAAAGGCAATTGTTTCTTCTTGGCCTCGACCCGCTCTTTTTTTGTTTGGACAATATCGGCTAAAAAATTATTATTCATGCTTGTTCGTCAATTCCTCTAACAACTCCAGTTTTTTTAAGGCGGCTCCGGAGTCGATCGACTTTCCGGCCAAAACCAAGCCTTCAGGAAAATCTTTGGCTTTGCCGGCCGCGATTAAAGCGGCCGCGGCGTTGAGAACAACAATATCGCGTTTGGGACCTTTTTCCCCTTTAAGAAGACGAAGAGTAATTTCCGCGTTCTCTTTAGCCTCCCCGCCCTTCAGGTCCGACAATTGAGCCAAGGGAATCCCAAAATCTTTCGGATTAATCTGATAAAGTTTTAGTTTCCCATCGAATACTTCAGCCATTGTCGTTTGGCCGGTAGTGGTAATCTCATCCAACCCGTCTTCACCATGAACCACAAAAGCATGTCTGGTCCCCAAATTTTTTAAAACATTGGCTAACAATTCCACTAACGACAGATCGTAAACACCGAGCAATTGAACATCGGCCTGCGCTGGATTGGTTAGCGGACCCAGAATATTAAAAATTGTCCGTGTAGCAATTTCTTTTCTTGGTCCAATCGCGTGTTTCATCGCTTTATGCAGTAAGGGAGCAAAAAGAAAGCCGATGCCGATTTCGTTGATACAGTTCTCCACCTGTTCCGGGGTAAGATTAATATTTACCCCCAAGGCTTCCAAAAGATCAGCGCTGCCCGAACAACTGGAAACCGACCGGTTGCCGTGTTTGGCCACAATCAGTCCCGCCCCAGCCGCAACAAAAGCCGTCGTCGTGGAAATATTAAACGTGCCTTTACAGTCACCACCCGTCCCGCAGGTGTCAATCACCACCGCTTCTTTATTCAATATTTTTATCTGAGTAGCCATCTGCCGCATTACCCGCGCACAACCGGTAATTTCCTCGGCAGTCTCGCCTTTCATTCGCAAAGCCACCAGAAAAGCGGCAATCTGCGCCGACGTGGCTTCGCCATTCATGATTTCCCGCATGCAACCCAACGCTTCCGCTTCCGTCAAATTCTGCCGAACAATCAATTTGCTAATCGCTTCTTTAATCATCATTTTGACACCTCACATAAAATAGGGGACATTGCGTAGTTGTCCCCTATTATCTAATCAGTTTCTTTAGATTTTATTTTTTTTAGAGCTTCTACATCAATTAAATCTTTTTTTCGTTCCGGTTCAAGAGCGGAGATGGATTTTGTTTTGATTAGTTCATCCAATCCGATATAATTTATTTCCACATTATCCACTTTAGTTACTTTTTTATGTTCCCAAATTTGTTCAAATTCAAATCCGGGTATCGCCATGATCAGATCAATGCGGATAGGTTCATAGCCAAGTTGAATGATATTATCTTTTTTCAAGATATCATTTTCATTAATATCCAGGGATTCAAACCCAAAATCTTTTATCGCCTTAAGCAGTTTTTGAGCATTTTCTCTTTTTGGTTCGATCAGTATATCCACATCTTTTGTATATCTTGGATACCCATGCAATGTTACCGCTACAGCGCCTACGATACAATATTTAACCTCGTTCTTGTTGAGAACCTCAAAAAAATCTTTATAATCTTTTTCTAATCGCATCGTATCCCCTATAAATGCCGATGAATAATTGTCACGACTTTTTTGAACAGCAGCTGCTCAGGGGTGTAACCTTTCAGCTTAAAGTATTGCCTGCGAAGAAAAGTTAAATCGGCCATCCGTTCACCGGGACTCTTCTTTAAATCCATCTCTTCATAAAATTCGTGAGCATCTTTGTGCGACTTAGCTATTCGAATATATTTTTTATTCATATTTATTCGTCGGTTCCTGCAAAATCAACTTCGCTTTTTACTGCAGGGAGCGGTCGCAACCGTTCCCTGCAATCGAAAAGGTAAAATTCCTGCGCCAACAAGTATGGATTTGTATTTCTCACCTTGTTCGTCTGGTGTGATGCAATTCTTTATCTATTCTTTCCGATAAAAATATCTTTAGTAAAGATTGATAAGGGATATGCCTTTTGTTGGCCAAATATTTAAGCCGTTCCAATAAAGACATCGGGAATCTAATTGGAATTGATCTGGAACTGGGTTTTAAACCAGGAAAAATTACTTTTTTCCCTTTAGAAAAATCTACATACTCAGTAGAATCGTGTTTTGCCCAAAACTCCGCTTCGGCCTCTTCAGTCTTAAATCTAGGTATTTCTTTTAATTGCTTCATGATAGAATCTCCTTTCTTTGTTAGTCATATCCCTGGCGCTTATCACTCTTATTTTATTGTCTCGAACAGTAAAAACGACAAACAACAATCTCTCCGAATAGGTTTTTCCCAGCGAATAATATCTTTCTTCATTACAAGAATGTTTTTCATCTGCGGCAACATATGGTTCGTTAAAAAATACTTCTTCGCATTCATAAGGCTCTACTTCATGTTTTTTGCGGTTTTTTTCTATGTTAAACTGATCCCAATCAAATTCTTCAACAGAAAATAAATCTATTTTCAACCGAAAATCCCCTTTACTCTCACTTGCGCAGCGATGATTTCTTCACGAAATGACATTTAATTGTATATACTATATTATACAAAAATTCGCTGCTTTGTCAACTATCACAGGCAACATGCCTCAACCACCAATTACAAACACCCATTCCTCCTCTCCCCTTGGGAGAGAGGGGGAATACGCTGTCCTTAAATACATCCGGCTAGCTTCAGAAAATTTATCACGATCTTTTTGCCTTCTTTGGTTAAAATTGATTCCGGGTGGAATTGGACACCTTCAATGAAATGTTTTTTGTGACGTAACCCCATAATTTCACCGTCCTTGGTCCAGGCGGTGACGACTAAATCTTTGGGGAAACTTTTTCTTTCTACCAGCAGGGAATGATAACGAATCGCTTCCAGAGGGTTGGCGACACCTTGAAAAATTGTTTTCCCGTCGTGATGGACCAGGGAAGTTTTTCCGTGCATGATCTTTTTGGCCACAACTATTTTACCGCCGAAAGCATAACCGATAGACTGATGTCCCAGGCAAACCCCTAATATTGGTATCCGGCCGGCAAAAAATTTGATTACCTCGACAGAAATACCGGCTTTGGGCGGGCCGCAGGGACCGGGAGAAATGATTATCGCCTGCGGGTTAAGAGAGACAATTTGTTCCACAGTGATCGCATTGTTGCGGAAGACTTTCAGTTGAGGCATCATCTCTCCGATATACTGGACCAAATTGTAGACAAAAGAATCGAAGTTGTCGATGACGACAATTGGACGAATAGTTTTTTTATTGTTCAATTTTATTCTATTCATTTTAGTTTCATACTCTCGGCAAAATCAATCGCTTTCCAGAGGGCGGCGGCTTTGTTTTTGGATTCCTGATATTCTTTCAATGGCTGGGAATCGCTGACTATCCCGGCCCCGGCCTGGACATAAGCAACTTTGTCTTTCAGAAGAATCGTACGAATAGTGATGGCCATTTCCATGTTTCCTTCAAAGCCAAAAAATCCTACCGCTCCGGCATAAGGGCCGCGCCGGCTGCTTTCCAGCTCCTCAATTATTTCCATCGCCCGGATTTTTGGCGCCCCGCTGACGGTGCCCGCCGGGAAACTGGCTGCAAACAAATCGAAGGCATCGTATTCCGGCGACAGTTTTCCCTCGACATCGGAAACAATATGCATCACATGGGAATACCGTTCAATCCGCATTAAATCAGTGACCTTTACCGAACCAAACTGACAAACCCTCCCTAAGTCGTTGCGGGCTAAATCCACCAGCATGATGTGTTCAGCTTTTTCTTTCGGATCGGCCAACAACTCTTTCTCTAGTTGTAAATCCTGCTCTTCGGTTTTGCCCCGGGGCCGGGTGCCGGCAATCGGCCGCAATAAAGCCCGATCGCCTTCCTTAGCCGCCAGAAGTTCCGGAGAGGAACCGATCAAGTCAAAACCGTTTAACCGTAAATGGAACATATAAGGCGACGGATTAACATTGCGCAGCGCCCGATAAATTAGAAAAGGCGGGGCATGCACCTCTCTATACCAGCGCTGGGATATAACCACCTGAATTACATCGCCCTGATGAATATATTTTTTGGCTTTTTCTACCGCTTGGACAAACTCCTGCTGAGAACAAGATTCTTTCGGCGCAACTGACGGCAATCGAACAAGGGAATTTTTTTCCGGCAGGAAATCGAAGGATTTCGTCGAAGCTCTGGTTAAAAGATTAAGAATTTGCTCAATCTCCTGACCGCAGTTTTGATAAATTTCCTCCGGATTATTTTTTTCGTCAAGGAAGGCGTTACTCACCACCAGCAAGGACTGCCGCAGATGGTCAAAAATAAGGATCACCTTATTCACTAAAAAAATACTGTCCGGAATTTTTAAAGTATCCGGCAAAGTATCGGGTAATTTTTCAAAAAATCTGACGGCATCGTAACCGATATACCCGACCGCCCCGCCCCAAAAACGCGGCAAATCTTCGTGGCCGGCTATTTTGTACCGATTCAAGATTTTTTTTAACTCCGGTAAAGGCGATTCAACTGTTTTCTCTTCCCTTTTCCCATTCTCAGTAATTTTTATTTTATTCCCTTGGCCTTCAAAAACTATTTTCGGCCCGGCAGAAACAAAAGAATACCGGCCGATTTTTTCGCCGCCCTCCACACTTTCCAGCAAGAAGGCATAATCCTTGCCGCTGGCCGCCAACTGCCGGAACGCAAAAACCGGCGTTACTTGATCGGCTAAAACTTCCTTATAAACCGGGATCAAATTCCCTTTTTTGGCTAATTTTTTAAATTCCGCAAATGAAGGTTTGGTCATAGTTCATCTCTAAAAAAGTCTTTTCCCGGTTTCTATAATCTCTTTTACAAAGGGATTTTTTTCTTTGAATTCCTTGGCAGTAAACGGATGGACTTCAATATTTATATTTGTTTTTAAAATTAACGGATTGATTTTCTTTCTGTCCTCAAATTTAAACCCGGTGAAATCATCGGAAACAATCGCCAAATCGATATCGCTGTATCTATGACTTTTACCTTTTACATAGGAGCCAAAGAAATATATACTTTTAACCTTAATATTTTTTTTAATCTCGCTAATAAAATCAAAAATATCCTTTCCTAAATTTGTTCTTTTAGCCATTTAAACATCTCCTTAATAATTTTAAATTTTATTTCCGTAAATTTCTTGTCACATCTTTTATAAAATTCCAATCGATAATCGGGATATCTAGTTTCTATATTGAAATCATTTATGTCTAAAAACTCTAACTTTATTTCATCACTTATCTTTAATTTTGTCCCTTCAGCAATGACCACAAGATTATGCGTTTTTGGAGGAACTTTATTGTTATTATCTCTTACCCAAATTGCTTTTAATGTTTTTTCTAAAACCAAATGTCCAATAAATAAACACCAAGCATATTGTTTATTCTTAAACAAAGTCAGGGCGGTATTAAAATCATATTCAGCGCTGTTTAACCAATAATCGAGATGGTCTTTTATTGTCATAGCCTTTTCTCCCCCTCCAACTAAACACCCATTTTTTACTTTACTTCCTCCACTACCCGCCAGACATCTCGCCCATCTCTGTCGCTATAACAAAGATATTTGCTGTCGTTCGATTCCTCAAACCCTTGAGCCCTCGAACCCCAGACCCCTTGATCCCTAATTCATCACTTTTCCTTTTATTTTTTTTATTGGGATAAAATAGATATATTTTCCGTCTATATCTTTCCAGTCGCGGCTATCCCCGCTTTCGTCCCGGTTATCGCCCATTAAGAACACAAACCCCTCAGGAACAACCAGCGGTCCTAAATTATCGTCGTAAAGAATTTCGTCTTTACGGGTATGCCGAACATAACCTTCGGCCAGCTCCCTACCGTTAAGCGAGACAATTTTATCGTTAATCTCCAGGATGTCGCCACCGATCGCAATCACCCGTTTAATTAAATCTTTCTTGGTATTCACCGGTGAAGGTAAAACGACAATTTCTCCGCGTTGAGGGGCGCGAAAAAAATAAACCATCTTATTCACAAAATAAGTCATTCCGCTAGGCAAGGTTGGCTCCATCGAAGCGCTGGCCACACTAATCGCTTCGATACAAAACTGCCGGACCAAAAAAGCGCCAATCGCCCCTAACATTAATAAAAACAATATCCGTTTCATTTTATAAATACCCCTCACCCTTCCCTCTCCCGCAAGGGGAGAGGGTGGGCAATCTTAAACCTTACTTATAAACCTTCTTTGGGTCGAAAACTTTTTTTCCTTGAACCTGCCATTCCTTGTTTTTATTGAGCCGGCGATAGAAGCAGGATTTATAGCCGGTATGACAGGCCGCTCCGCCTTTTTGTTCGACTTGAATCAGCAAAGCGTCGCCATCGCAATCAATCGATATTTTTTTCACTTTCTGGATATTTCCCGAACTTTCCCCTTTAATCCAAAATTTTTTTCGCGACCGGCTCCAAAAACAGGTTCTACCGTCCTCGATCGTTTTCTCCAGCGAATCTTTGTTCATATAAGCAACCATTAAAATTTCGCCGGTTTTCGCTTCCTGAATTATTGCCGGGACCAACCCATTAGAATCAAACTTTACCTGGGAAAAAATATCGGTTTTCATCAATACCATGATGCTTAACCCCTCACCCTGCCCTCTCCCACAAGGGGAGAGGGAAAATTTTTACTACTATCTCACTGGTACTTTCCGGCTTCTTAAATATTCTTTCAGTTTATTAATACTTAATTCCTGGTAATGGAAAAGCGAGGCGGCCAGCGCGGCGCTGGCTCCGGCCTTAAAAGCCTGATAAAAATGTTCTTCTCTGCCGGCTCCTCCGGAAGCAATCACCGGTATATTCACTGCGGAACAAATCATTTTTAACACCTTTAAATCGTAGCCGGCTTTGGTTCCGTCGCAATCCATGCTGGTTAATAATATTTCCCCGGCTCCCAGTTTTTCTACTTTCTTTGACCAGGATAAAGCCTCTAATTTTGTCGGCCGGCGTCCGCCATGGGTGTAAACCCGATACCCCGATCCTTCCCGCTTGACATCAATCGCCACAACAATACACTGCCGGCCAAACTTTTCGGCCGCTTCTTTAATAAACCGGGGTTTTTCCACCGCCGAGGTATTCAACGACACTTTATCCGCGCCGGCGTTTAATAGCCGGCGGATGTCCGCCAGGCTGTTAATCCCGCCACCGACAGTAAAGGGAATAAATACCTGCTCAGCGGTTTTTTTTACCACAGCCAAAATAATTTTTCGTTTCTGATGGGAAGCGGTGATATCCAGAAAAACCAGCTCATCCGCGCCTTCCCGATCGTAACGACAGGCTACTTCTACCGGGTCGCCGGCATCGCGCAAATTTAAAAATTTTGTCCCTTTCACCACCCGCCCGGCGTTTACGTCTAAACAAGGGATAATCCGCTTGGCTAACAAATTATTTTCCTCTCGCTCAATGTAGAGACGCAAAATTTTGCGTCTCTACTGTTTATATCCTTCCGCCAGCTTAACGGCATGGGAAAAATCGATGTTTCCTGTATAAATCGCCCGGCCCAAAATTGCGCCGGTTACACCCAGCTTTTGCAAAGGCAGTAATTTTTTTATATCCTCTAAACTGGAAACTCCGCCGGCGACAATCAAGGAAAGTTTTACTTCCTCAAGAAACTTCTTAATGCTTTCCGCGTTTATTCCGCTCAACGTGCCGTCTTTCTGAATATCGGTATAAATTATTTCTTTTACTCCCCAACTTTTCAAATTCCGGCCAAATTCCGCGCTGCTTAACACCGTTTTTTCTTGCCAGCCGTGTACGGCGACCTTGTCGCCAAAAACATCGACACTGACCACAATTTTATCTCCATAAATGCCAACCAATTCTTTCAGCAACTCCGGCTGTTTAACGGCCAGGGTAGTAATAATTACTTTGTCTATTCCGTGAGAAAAAACATTGTTGATAATCTCCTTGCTCCTGATTCCTCCTCCCAGCTGAATAGGCAAACCGGCCGCTTCTTTAATTCTTAAAACCAAATCAAAATTTTTTAATACACCATCTAAAGCGGCATCCAGATCAATGATGTGTAACCGTTTTGCCCCTTCTTTTTTCCATCTCCTGGCCACAGCCAACGGATCGGAGGAAAAAACAGTTTCTTCTTCCGCCCGCCCTTGCCTCAGACGCACGCATTGTCTACTCTTTAAATCAATCGCCGGAATGATTAACATAAATTTACTCCAAACTGCGCTCGGAACTTTATATATCTGTGACGTTTTTTTCCCTCTTTTAAAAAGAGGGGTAGGGAAGATTTAGACAATATTTTTAATTTTCAAAATCCCCCTTAATCCCCCTTTTTAAAGGGGGAACACACACAAAACAAACATCGAATTTTCTATACTTCTAACAACTCTTAAGCTGATTTTTCTTCTACCAGCCGGACAAAATTTCCTAACAGGCGCAGACCGGCTTCACTGCTTTTTTCCGGATGGAATTGACAAGCAAACAGATTGCCGCGGCTGACCGCCGAACAAAATTCTCCAACGTAATCAGTAGTGGCGGCGATCCAGCTTTTATCCTCAGGACATACACAATACGAATGCACAAAATAGAAATAACTGTTTTCCTCAATCTCAGCCAATAATGGCTCGGCCTTTTTTATCTTTATTGTGTTCCAGCCCAAATGAGGGATCTTCAATCCTTTTTTCTTAAACTTTTTGACTTTCCCCTCAATAACTGCCAATCCTTTACACTTTCCACCTTCTTCGCTGGAAGAAAAAAGCAACTGTAAACCTAAACATATCCCCAGGAAAGGACGGTTTTCTTTAATCACCCGGATTAGCGGATCGACCAGTTTGGCGCGCCTTAGAACTTGCATCGCCGAATCAAAAGCGCCAACACCAGGCAATACCACGCCATCGGCTTGAAGAATCTTCCGGGAAGAAGAGGTAATTACCGCTTTACTCCCGACTTTTTCCAAAGCCTTCTGCACACTGCGTAAATTACCCATCCCATAATCAACTATAGCAATCATTTGGTCGCTTCGCTCCATTGCGGATTGCGGAATTGAAAGGATTCGAGTCTTTTAATTTTTCATTCCGCATTCCGCAATCCGCATTCGTCATAGTTTTCCCTTCGTTGAAGGGATGCTTTTTACCCGATGATTTATGGACACCGCCATCGTTAAGGCTTTGGCTAACCCTTTAAACACCGACTCGAAAATGTGATGATTATCCTTGCTCCCGCTGCGCAAATTAATCTGTAAATTTAATTCACCGGAAGCGGCGAAAGATCGGAAAAAATGTTCTAAAAGAGTATAATCAAACTCTTTATCGTGACCGAGAAGAGTAACCTGCAAGCCATAATGAAAATAAGCGCGGCCGGACAAATCGACAACCACCTCACTCAGAACCTCATCCATCGGAACAAGAGCAAATCCATACCGATTGATCCCCAGTTTGTTTCCTAGAGCTTGTTTTAAAGCTTCTCCCAAAGTAATCCCAATATCTTCCACTAAATGATGGTCATCCACCTCTTGATCACCTTCGGCAATAATTTTCAGATCAAAAAGACTATGTTTGGCAAACAGAGAAAACATATGATCCAAAAAAGGAATACCGGTTTTAATCCGATAATCTCCCTGGCCATCCAAAGAAAGCTCGATGTTGATCTTCGTTTCCTTAGTATTCCGCGTAACTTTAGCTTGTCTTTTTTTCATTTTTTCCTCGTTTCTCCTTGGTGTTCGCAAGAACCGAGACCCCAGACCCGGTTCTTTAAAACCGCGCTTTAACTGACCGGCTATGATTAACTAAACCCTCTTTCTCGGCCAAGCTGATTACATAAGGCGCAACCCTGCGCAAAGAATTTTCATTATAACTAATGACGTTGGTTTTCTTGACAAAATCTTCGATCCGCAGTCCGGATGAAAACCGGGCGGTTCCTCCGGTTGGCAACACATGCGACGGGCCGGCCAAATAATCGCCTAAAGCTGCCGGCGTATACCGGCCGAGGAAAATTGCTCCGGCATTCTTAATCTTGGGCAATAAAGATCGGGGGTTTTTGCACATTATTTGCAGATGTTCCGGGGCATAATCATTGACAAGGCGGCCAACCTGGGCCGGGCTCTTAACCCGGACAAATTTTAGCGAAGGTTTAAAGGGAACAGAAAAACTCTTTTCCACTTCCGCCAAAAGCCCGCTATCCCAGCTGACCAACAAGGCCCGTGTCCGGGGATCGTGTTCCAGCTGAGCCAACAAGTCCTGAACAATAAAGTTCGCCGGACAGCTCCGATCAGCCACAATCATCACTTCACTGGGACCAGCCAGCATGTCAATTCCGACATCGCCAAAAACAATCTTTTTGGCCATCGTAACATAAATATTTCCCGGACCAAAAATTTTATCTACTTTCGGCACGGTTTCCGTTCCATAAGCCAACGCCGCGATCGCCTGGGCGCCGCCAATTCGATAGATTTCTTTTATCCCGGAAATTTTGGCCGCAAACAAAACCTCCGCCGTCAGACCGCCAGGCGCTGTAACCATCAGCACCCGGCCTACCCCGGATACTTTTGCCGGTATCCCAATCATTAAAACGGTCGAAGGATAACTAAACCGGCCTCCAGGAACATAAATTCCAATCTTTTCGATCGGCTGGACTAGGTCTTCGATCATCATCCCCGGGCGGACAATCAGTTGTTTTAGCCCCGAGAAAAGATTATTCGTTTTCAACTGTTGGCGGTAATATTTTTCGATATTTATAGCGGCAAACCGAAGGGCCTTCTTAATATCTCCACTGACACTTTTTTCCGAATGGTCTATCTCCCGGACCGAAACCTTCAGTTCTTTTACCGAAAGGGAAACCTGATCATATTGGCGGGTGTATTGGCAAAGAGCTCGATCTCCATTCCGCCGGATATCCTGGATAATTTTTTTTACTTTTCGTTCGATTTTTTCCATAAAACTAATTTCCATATCTTAGTAGGGAACGCATATATGCGTTCCCTACAACTACGAGAATGAGTCAAATTTTATCAAATATTCCCGCTAAATGCAATTGCAAAACAAATACCCTTGATTAATAAACTTAATTTTGCTATATTGCCATTAGGAGAAATAATGAACCCCTTTGGCCTATTTTTGTTTTTTGGTTTGAGCTTTATTCATCTTCTAGCCGAATTCGTTTTCCAGCCGCCCGCCCTTTGGAATTGGGAAAAACGATCCAGTTGGGGGATTATTGCTCATTGTTTTATTTTTGGAGTTCTGGGAATTATTTTTTTCTTTCCTTTTCTGAATCAAGGATTAATGTGGTGGTATATAATTTTTCTCTCGGCCATTCATTTCCCCTTTGACCATTTTAAACACAGTTGGCTGACCGAGGGAAAAGATAGCGATGCCGTAATGCTGTTGGACCAGATCGCCCATTTTTTTTGGTTCGGCTTGGCTGCTTATTACGGATCTACCGAATTACGCGCCGGCTGGCTAAACCTGGGCGGGATCTACAATAATTTTTTATTCCCGTTGGGGTTGACGATACTTGCGCTGATTATTTCCTACCGTCAAATACTCAAGCAGTGGCGCGGGAACAAAATCTCAAAGATTTTCTGCAACGATGGCCATTAACTCTTCTTTGGTCGGGAGCCGATCGAGGTTGGCTAAATAAATCCCCCGGTTCGAACCCTTACGCCAACTCAGATAAGCGGCTTTATTCTCGACAGGTGAGCCAACCGGAAACCGGCAGCCATAATATTTGCTGCTGACCAACTGCTTTTCTTCTTTGTTGTTCAAATCAAAACAATAAAGTCCCTTATTCTCAAAATAATCCCTTTCAGTCGTTCTTTTGGCCTGACGACAACTGCCAATATAAAGCAGTAACCGGCCGTTACCGACAAAAGAGGGGAACTTATTGTAATAATCATCATTGATTAACATCCGTTCTTTTTTCCTTTTTAAATCAAATAAATATATCCCGCTATTATCCAGGGAGTTTATCTCCTCATCGTTATTTGTATCCCGTCGGCGTGAAAGGTAAACGAACCCTTCCCCGCTCGGTAACCATTGCGGGTAGCTGTTGTCGTATTGACAATCAACTATTTCCCTTTCTCTCCCTGTGGTTAAATCAAACAGATAAATGCCGGAGTTATCCCGGATATTAATTATGCCGTCCTCATTGGTGTCTTCTCTCCAGGAAGTATAGGTAATTTTTTTGCCATCAGGTGAAATAACCGGAAAACTGCTTTCAAATTGGTCTGGGGTGATTTTTTTTATTTTGCCATCATCAATGCCGACCATAAAAATACCGCTCTTCTGCCGGCTTTTATCCCAGCCGCAGCAAACCAGATTTTTGTTGTCGGGAAAAATACTCGGAAACTTTGGACGATACTCGTCGCCTAAGACCATGGTTTCCCGGCCGGTCTCTAAATCCAGCAAATAAATACTCCCGTTATCCTGGAAATCGATAATATTGTCACCGTTACTGTCCCGCCGGGCGCTGACAAAAACAATTTTCTTATTATCCGGAGAAAATCTGGGAAAAGTGTTATAGTAGTCATCAGTTACCAGCAGCTTTTCCTCACCAGTTGCTAAATCCAATAAATAGATACCACCACGGTCGAAAATATTCAATTTCCCGTCACCGTTACTGTCCCGCCGGACCGAAACAAACACTAGTTTGCGGCCATCGGGGCTAAAAGCAAAATAAGAATTAAAAAAATTGTCGCTAACCAGTTTTTTCCAGTTGGTAATCTCCAAAATTTTTGAAATTATTTCCGCTGACGGGCTTAGTTTAATCAGGTCGATTAAAACCTGTTTAGCTAAATCAATTTGGGCATTTTGAAAATAAGCCTCCGCCAAACAGCATTGAGCCTGGGGATGTTTAGAATGTTCTTCTAAAAATTTCTTAAAACAATCGATAGCCGAAGAAAAATTTCCTTCCTCCAAAAACTGCATCCCTATTTCCAATTCATTTTTTTTAAAAAAGACCACTTTTTACTCCTCCTTACAGCATAAACCATCTCTCCGCGCTGAAGGCATTTTTGATGATCTGCCAAGAGTCGGGACCGATGGCTAAAACATCGAACCGGAGATCCCGGTTAAAAAGTTTTTTCTGCTGAATATAGCTAACCGCGATTTTAACAAGCCGTTTTTGCTTAAAATTGGATACAGCCGATTCCGGCCGCCCAAATTCCAGGCTGGTCCTCATTTTAACCTCGACAAAAACAATCGTTTTGTTTTCCTCGGCAACGATATCGAGTTCCCCTAACCGGCAACGCCAATTCTGTTCCAGGATCCGGTAGCCTAATCTCTTTAAATGCGCGGCGGCTAAATCTTCGCCGTAATTACCCAGCTGTTTCCTGTCCACTATTCAATCCTTTATTACACTGTCTTGTGGGTCATGGGTCTTGGGTCTTGAGTCTTGAGTTTAAAAGAATCGATTCCTTTAAGCTCACAACTCATGACTCATGGCACATGACTCATGCTGCATAAAAGCCCTTTATCGGGGCAAAACTCCGCCGGTGCAGAGGACAGGGACCGTGCTTTTCTAACGCTTGTTGATGGAGTCTGGTACCGTATCCTTTATGGATGGCGAAATTATATTCGGGATAAACTTTATCTAGTTTTCTCATCAAACGGTCACGGATCACCTTGGCCAGAACCGAGGCCCCAGCGATGGACGCGCTGCGTTGGTCACCTTTAATTAAGATCTCTTGAGGAAAAGATACTTTCGGAATGGGAAAACAACCGTCAACTAAGAC
The DNA here is from genome assembly GCA_043810025.1 of Elusimicrobiota bacterium. Classification (GTDB taxonomy): domain Bacteria; phylum Elusimicrobiota; class JBDRON01; order JBDRON01; family JBDRON01; genus JBDRON01. The sequence continues at coordinate 49,196 of JBDRON010000102.1, read as the reverse complement.
TAATTGAGGACTGGAAGACAACTGTTGAAGAGCTTCAAACATCGCTTTGAGAGAAGCTTGATGAATGTTGATTCGATCGATTTCTTCTCTTCCCACTATACCCACACCCCAAGATATCGGCGTTTTGAGCATTAAATCGAAAATTTTTTCTCTTTTTTTCGGGGAAAGCAGCTTCGAATCTCTTAAATCGGCAATATAAAAATCGGCGGGAAAAATTAAAGCGGCCGCAACTACCGGTCCGGCCCAACAACCCCGGCCGGCTTCGTCGACACCAGCGATTAAACTATATCCCTGCTTACGATAATTATTATCGAAAGCAAAATAAGCGGATCTTTTCGTATAGCCATCCTTATTTATTCCCCTCTTTAATAAAGAGGGGGTAGGGGAGTTTTTAAAGATAGAACCTAACCCCCTTAATCCCCCTTTATCAAAGGGGGAAACTCAATTTTTGTCAAAGATGGGACCTAATTTTTCTTACTAGTATCGCTCCCTGTTGCGGTAACTCTACTGCCAACGCTATCGGTTGCCGTGACAACTGTGCCGATATTCTCCAAAGGTTTGTTTTCTTGCAGTCTGGCCGCTTTACCGGAAAGAGCGCGCAAATAGTAAAGTTTGGAACGGCGTACCCGGCTGGAGCGAACCACTTCGATTTTTTCAATTACCGGGGAAAGTAAAGGGAATATTCTCTCAATTCCGACACCGAAAGAAACCCGGCGAACGGTAAAAGTTCCCGTTTTCCCCTGCCTGTGGTGACGGATTACCACACCTTCAAAAGGCTGGATCCGATGGGTGTCGCCTTCAACAATCCGGACATTTACCCGAACCAAATCCCCGATCCGGAAGGGAGGGTATTCTTTTTTTTTGGTTAGTATCGTTTTATCCAGTGAACTTGCTGTTTCCATGATCTTGCTCCTTTTCTTCAAAATTTTCTTCTTTTATTACTTCTTTAAGCATTTTTTTTTCTATCGGACTCAATTTAATTTTCGCGATTAATTCCGGCCTTTTTTTTATCGTCGCCCGGATAGCTTCTTTTTTTCTCCAAAGGTTAATCTTTTGATGGTCGCCGGACAACAAAATATCCGGGACTTCTCTACCTCTAAAATTCGCCGGCCGTGTATAATGGGGCCAATCCAAAAATTTTTTAGCGAAAGAATCTTCTTTTAAAGAGCTTTTATTACCCACAACACCCGGCAGAAGCCTTACCACCGCCTCAATAACCACTAAAGCTGCCAGTTCCCCGCCAGTGAGGACAAAATCACCGATGCTTATTTCTTCATCAACAAACTTGGTTATCCGTTCGTCAAAACCTTCATAATGGCCGCAAACAAAAATCAAATGTTTCTTCCGGCTAAGCTCAGCAGCTTTTTTCTGATCGAATATCTTGCCTTGCGGAGTCAACAGAATTACCCGGCTAGATTTAGCGGCCCTTTTTTTCAACTCCTTTAAAGCCAACCAGATCGGTTCGGCCTTCAGCAACATCCCCGCTCCGCCGCCATAAGGACGATCATCAACAATCCGATGTTTGTCTTTCGTCCATTTTCGCAAATTATGGATAGAAATCTGCGCGATCCCGTTCTTTTGGGCCTTGCCTAAGAGACTGGCCTCCAGCGCCGCGCCAAACATTTCCGGAAAAATCGTAACCAGATCTATCTTCATTGTTTATTCATTTATTTCTTCAAGTCCGGGCGCTAATTTTATTTCCAACGTTTTACCTTCCAAATCTATTTTCTTGACTAGCTTTTTCAAAGCTGGAAAAAGCAATTCCTTTTTCCCATCCCGAATTACCCAAATGTCGTTGGCCCCGGTAGCGAAAACTTCAACTACTTCACCTAAATATCTCTTATCCTCGCCATAAACCTTTATTCCCAGCAGATCCTGCACATAAAACTTGTCCGCTGGCAGGTCTACCGCCTCCACTCCCAGATACCAGTTTCGCAAACTTTCAACTTTTTCTAAAGAGTCAAAACCGGCCAATTTTATCAAATAATTGTTCTGATGAAGGCGAAACCCAATAATCTCTGCCAACTTCGTTGAATCACTGTGCGGTTTATCCAACAAATAAACAGGTACGGGCAATTCATGAAATGCCCCTACATTATTAAAATCCAAAGAACCGAACAAGAGAGGCTGAACCACCAACTCCCCCCGGAGTCCATGCGGACGAAGAATCCTACCCGCTAAAACCAAATTTTTCATCTTACTTCGCTAGTTAGTCCGAACTACGCTCGGAATTTTACATGTCTGCAACATTTTTTTCAAGGGGGAACACACACAAAACAAGCAGTGATTAAACTTTTGCCGAATTAACGGTTTTTTCTATCTTTCGGATCAACCTGGCAACTGTCGGTGAAGGCTGCGCTCCGCAAGAAAGCCAATATTTGACCCTTTCCATGTTTAAATCAACCTCTGGCGGATTAACACGGGGATGATAATGCCCTAACAACTCCACCTCTTTTCCGTCTCGCGCCCGCTGTGACTCAATCGCCACGACCCGGTAATGAGCCTGATGCGGCGATCCTACTCTCTTTAATCGTATTTTTACGGCCATTTTTCTTTTCGCCTCCTAAAAATAAATTATTTTTTTAACACGAAACCATAATCACCAAGTTTATCCTGAATACTAAAATATTGATGACCGATATAACTGATCGGTTCTATTTTTTTCACAATTATTCTATTTTCTTCATCCAGACAACTTTCTTCAATTTGAATATTCAAGATCTCCGCCAGAAAAATTTCATGCGTACCCAATAGATAACTTGATTTTACCCGGCATTCCAAATTTACGGGACATTCCTCGATTAAAGAAACAGCTATTTTTTGCGCCGTTAATTTTTTCCAGCCTGTTTCTTTAAATTTATCAAAATCTCTGCCCGAATGCGTCCCGCACCAATCTACTTTCTCCAGCATTTCCCGACTGGGAATATTGACCGCAAATTCACCGCTGGCTTTAATTATCCGATAAGAAAATCTTGAGGGACGAATAGAAATACTGATCATCGGCGGTTCGGAACATATATTTCCAGCCCAAGCAATCGTTATAATATTATCTAACCCGTCTTTGGTTCGACAGCTCACCAACACCACCGGCACCGGAAACAAATAGGGTACCGGAGCCCTTAAAATCTTCATTATCCCTCCAAAAAGAAATCTCCCCCAATCAAGGGGGAGAAACTACCTTAAATGCGCTCCTCTCCCTTGCTGGGAAAGGATTAAGGTGAGGGTGTATCCTTTTAAAAAACACCCCTCACCCTACCCTCTCCCACAAGGGGAGAGGGAATATCGAGGCAAAAGATTATTCGGCTTTCGGTTCTGTCGCAGGTTCTACTGCGGGATTCCCCGATTCAGTTTTCGGCCCGGTTTCCATTTTAACTTCCGGGGCAGTTTCTGTCTCCGGCAAAACTTTAAAACTCAACGACCCGAGAACATTTTCCTGACTATCAACAATCTTCACTTCCCAATTTCCCGCTAATTCCGGCGCTAAAGTTTTATAACTCCAAGTTCTAAAGCGGGGATACTTAACATTTAAAGGAACCTCACTAACCAACTGACCTTCCCGCAGCCATTGATGTTTAATTTCTATCGGTTCCTGCGCTCCTTCGATCAAGGACCAACAGTAAACCTTGCCCACCGAAACCGGGAATGCGGTATTTTCCCCATCAATTTCTTTAGTGGCAATCCCTGTTCCAATTTTTAAAGTTACCTTCAAATCAGCCGGCGCAACACCGGATTCTAGTGCCGTTCCGGTCAAAGCCGGTTCCACAGGTTTGCCTGCATCCTCAGCCCAAACATACCCCGCACCAATACACAGCGCCCCAATCAATAGCCAACATTTTTTCATCTTCATCTACCCCCTTAATAAATTTACCAATCTTAGGAACTTTTGACAGCCATTTCCTCTCCCTTATACCCCTCACCCTACCCTCTCCCACAAGGGGAGAGGGAATATGAGGTGACAACTTTCCAATTGCGACTATGAGTGCACATTATAGAACAATTTCCCGCTCCGGTCAATATTATTTTTTGTTACTTTTTTTTATCCCTCCTCCTTACTATTGACCGGCAAGGTGATCTTAAAGGTGGTTCCCTTTCCTTTATCGCTTTTTACATCTATTTTTCCCCCGTGCAGACCGATAATCCGAAAACAAACTGTCAGCCCTAAACCGGTGCCGCGGGATTTCCGGGAAAAAAACGGTTCGCCTACTTTTTTTAAATCATCCGGATCAATCCCGCTGCCATTATCCTTAAAAATAATATTTATTTCCTCTCTGCTCTCATCGTAGTCCGCCGCAACCTCGACTTCCCCTCTTCCATTAGATAAAGACTCGAAAGCGTTGTTTAAAATATTATTAAAAACTTCTTTCATTTGCAAGGGGTCAAAATTAATGGTAATTTTTTTTATCTTTTTATAATTTTCTCGAATCTTAACTTTTAGATCACTAAACTTATTTCTAACATTCTTCACGCATTCTTCCAGAAGATCATAAATCAAAACATCTTCCCGCCGGGGTTTTTGAATTTTAGAATAGAATAACAAATTATTGATGATTTGCTCAGAATCTGAAATTTTAGTTTCGATATTGGCCAGATGGGATTCAATCGCCTGATTAGAATTTTTTTTCTTGATACTATAAATAGCCAACTTAATCACCGTTAAAGGATTGCGCAATTCATGGGCCACCATCGCCGCCAAAGTCCCGATATCGGAAAGCCGTTTGGCATCATTCAATTCCTTTTGAGTTTTAATTAATCCTTCTTCCGCCTGTTTGTGCTCCGCTATTTCTGTCTTTAATTTTTCATTTGCCTCCACCAACTGGGCGGTGCGTTCCGCTACCTCCAGCTCCAGTTCGTCATGGGCTTTTTTTAAGGCATTTTCCATCTTTACTATCTCGGTGATCTCGTGTAAAACTACTACCCCGCCCAGTATTTTATTTTGACTGCGAATCGGCGAGGCCGAAACCAGCACAACTATTTCCTCTCCTTGCCGATTTTTAAAGATAAATTGTTCATCAATAATTTTCTGGCCGCGCAAAGCGCGCTGAGCTATCGTCCCGTCTATCCGCGTTTTTTTGTCTTTCTCAAACAGTGAGACTACATCTTCAATGCTGTTGTCTTGTCTAAACCAGAGTGGATTAAACCCCAACAATTGTTTCGCCGCCGCATTAATATTTGTGATCACTCTCCGAGCATCAAAGGTAATAACCGGTTCCACTAACGAAATAAAAATTGCATCCAATTCATCGGCCCGCCGCTTGGCCTCAGTTGATAAATCCTGACCCTTGGCTAAAAACTGCTCTCGCTCCTTTTCGCTTTTTTTCCGTTCAGTAATTTCCTGAACAAAATGGAGATATACGCCCACTCCCTCCCGCGTCCGATAGGTAGTGGGGTAAATTGCCGAATTCAGCCAACTATCCAATTTTTCATCATAAATCTCTCGTTCCTGAGCGCGGCCCGTCCTGATCGCTTCCTCCAACGGACAGCCGGGATAATGTCCTTCCGCCCCATGGACAACCTTTGGGCAATATTGGCCAATAAGCTCTTCCTGATTAAACCCCAGTTTCTCTTTTACTTTTTGGTTAGCAAACAAAATATGATGATTGGCATCGATTAAAATCACATAAAAAGGCAGGATATCCAGCAACCCGAACATCTCGGACTTCCCGGTAAATTCCAATACTTCCTCAGCCCAATTTTTACTTTTCTCATCAATCTTCAAACCTGGCATCCTCCGATATTTATGAGTATTTTTTTCCCTCTTTTATAAAGAGGGGTAGGGGAGATTTAACAATTATTTTCTAAATCCCCCTTATCCCCCTTTTTAAAGGGGGAACACGCAAGTATCAAAGTTGTTTATTTCCGTGGATATAATTTCCTTAAACCAATATTTTATTATTAGCTGTTCTTCGAGTTGATTTTGCACCTGCGGTATGTTTATTTGTTGTATCGCTAAAGTATAGTTTTGGGCCAGATAAACGGGATGAGGTTGAAATCTTTTTTTTCCGGTATTTGGTTGGGGTAAAACCGGTTATTTTTTTAAACTCTCTGATTAAAGATTCGGTATTTTCGTAGGCTAATTTTTCGGCTATCTGATTCACATTATATCCGGTTTTAAGCAAAAATTCTTTCGCTTTTTCAATTTTTATTTTTAACCGGTACCGGCTAAAACTCTCGCCGGTATTTTGTTTGAAAATCCTGCTCAGATATTTCGGACTGAGATAAATTATTCCAGCCGCATCCGTCAACATGGTTTTTTTAAAACAGTTTCTCTCTATAAAATCCTTTACTTTTTCTATTTTACCCTTTGTATCACTGCTATTGATATCGTTTAATCCGCGCTTATTCTCTAAAACTTTTTCAATAATCTCTTTGACCACTTCAACATTCAGAGGTTTCTCCAGATAATCGTCGGCATGCCCTTTTAAAGCCTCAATTATTACTTCCCGGGAAGCGCTGCCGGTTAGAATAATTATCCCCAGATCCGGAGAAATTGCTTTTAATTTTTTCAGCACCTCGATCCCGCTGATCCCCGGCATTTTCACATCAAGCATCACCAGGTCGATGTCGTTGGGTTGTTCCAATATCTTTAATGCCGATTCGCCGTTAGCAACATCGATTATTGGGTATTCTTCAAAACAAGCCTTAAACTCCTCACGGAACTCCGGATCGTCGTCAACAAGCAAAATTTTATTCGGCATTTTTTCACCTGCTTAACCCTAGAACAGCGCGACAAGAAACAGTCCATGACCCATGCTCTTTTGAATGCTAAAAAATAGGCTCTTACACTTATGCGACTAACCGGCTCGCAGCTTTCTCCCAGTTAATATTATTGAAGAAGGCCTCGATATATTTTCCCCGTTCCAACTGATAATCGGTAAAATAGGAGTGCTCAAATGCATCCAGCGCCAGAATCGGTTTTGCCCCAGCCAAGTGGCCCGAAGCATGTTCGTTAACCCAGACATTGAACAACTGACCGCCCGGCAAATCCTGACAAAGTATCGCCCAACCGATACCCCGCATCGAACCGGTGGAAACAAAATCCTGTTTCCAAACGTCAAAAGAACCAAAACTTTCAGCAATCTTTTTGTAAAGAGAGCTTCCCTGATTTATCGGTTCCTGGCCGCCCAAATTTTCAAAATAATATTCGTGTAACCGCATTCCGTTAAACTCCCAGCCAAATCTCCGTTTAAGTTCGCCGTATTCCGGACCGCGGTCTTTTCCTTCCGAAGTTAACGCGTTAAGTTTTTCCAGAACTAAATTTATATTTTTTACATATCCCTGATAAAGTTTGAAATGATTAACTAAAAGTGTCTCGCTAAACCCGGCTATCCCCAACAAACCCGCATAGTCATTCACTGAATAAAAAACAACTTTTTTCTCCATTTCTGCCTCCCCTTTTTAAATTACGCCCGCCAACACCTCTTCGATTTTGACGACTAAATCAGCCGGATCAAAGGTTTTTTTAATACATTTTTGCACGCCATAAACATTGATCAAATTCGCCTTCTCAATCTCGGTGAAAAAACCGCTCATCACAATTACCGGGATATCAGCCAGATGAGGAATTTTATTTAATTCCTCAGCGATGTGAAAACCGCTTTTCTTGGGCATTTTCAGGTCAACCAGGATTAGATCCGGTTTAGTTTGTTCAGCCCTCTCAATAACAGAAGCCACATCATTAATCGCCACCACCTCTAAATTATTCAACATTAGAACTTCTTTCAGTTCTACCAAAAATTCTTCATTATCATCAATAATCATTACTTTTTTCTTCGCCACTTTTTCAACCCCTCTTGACCCCCCTTTTATCAAAGGGGAAATGCAAAGAACTAAACTATATGATACTTCATTTTTACTTACTTGTAAATTGACCAATCGCCCTTTTTTCTGACTTTTTTCCACCATAAGTAAATTATACAATATGTCACAGCTGTCCGGTAAAAATTCAGAAGATGTTCACCCTCACCTTAATCCTCTCCCCTCAAGGGAGAGGAAATTACGAATAGATTTGTCCTCTCCCCTTGTGGGAGAGGGGAGGGTGAGGGGTGCATTAATAGCTAGCTAGACATAGACCTTTATTTTGCAAGTATATCGACGACATTGACTTTTTTAGCGGACAACTGTGACAATATGTTGGAAAATAATAATTCAGAATTCATAATTTAAAATTTCTAATTTCTAAGACTAATTCCTCTGCTGTTTAGCTTTAAAAATGGTTAAAATAATTCCGCCGAAACCGCTCAAGCCAACGACCAATTTAACAAACCAGCCCAAGATCGGAATAAAGCCAATCATAAACAAGATGACCAGTCCAAGAAAAGCTTCCCAAACCATCGGCTGCCCGTCTTTCTTTAAAGCCGCAAATATTTTTTTGCCGATCAGTTGGGCAACAGCGATATACCCAACCAAAAAAGCCAGCATTACCAGAACAAGTTCAATGGGGAGAAATAATATCCCGACTATCGAGGCCGTCAGTAAAACCGCCACAGGGATGATGGAGATTGCCCCAACCCCCCCCCAGAAAATAGACTTCCCCAAACTGGACTCGATCAGCGTGGAAATTAAGCCAATCTGCTTGGGTAGAATGGCCACAAGCAGCAACGCCATCGCCAAAAGACCAATAAAGGTTAAGACTCTAAACCCCCAGAACAATTTTTTCCAGATACAGTTCCCTGTCGATGGTCTAAACCTGGCCAGTCCGGGAATATTGACTTCCACCAAATTACCGACGATTTCCGCAGTCTCGTCTTTTTGAATTTCTCCACCCACCGAAACGACATTCTTTCCAACCAAAGCATTCGGACCAAGAAACACCATTCCGCCCACCGACACCGCATCATTATTGACTTTTCCGTTAACCGTCAAATTACCCCCCACAACCACCGCATTGTCTACAACCATATTTTCTTCAATCAAAACATCTTTCCCCAATTTAACAATATTTCTCTCCCCCTCGGCAAACCCAAACTGCCACCCCAAACCGCACAGAACTACAACTAACAGAAAAAATTTTTTCATCTTTTTTTCCTCCTTTAATACCCCATTTTTTTCAGGTTGGTATTCTGATAATATTTTTTTAATATCTGGTCATATTTAAATCCTTTGGCGGCCATCCCTGCCGCACCAGACTGGCATAGTCCCACCGCATGGCCCCAGCCGGCCCCCCAGAAAATAAAATACCTGGGAAGCTCTGTCTCCGTCATCCCATAACCTTCCACTGTAAAATTAGTTGAACGAAGTTTGCCAAAAGCAATGTCCCGAATCAAATTTTCTTTTTCTATCTCCACGATACCTTTTGTCCCGGTAAGCTCCAACAGTTTAATGTGTCCGGATTCCGAGCGTTTTAGCGGAACTATTTTTTTTATCCCACCCAGCAGATAATTTCTGTTCAGAAAAGTTTCGAGCTCGTCCTGAGAAATTACCCTGATCCAACGGCTCTCCGCATAATAGGTATACGGGGAAGGCGCGCAAAAAATATCCGGCGGATACTTAATCCAGTGCTCCAACCCCGTCAAATCCTTTGGAAAATTCAATTCCCCGTCTATCACTCCAAACAAATAAGGAACAATGCCCCAACCCTTTAACTCTTTTGATGACTGGGTATGACCGGAACAATTCGAAGAATACAAACTATGAATAATCTTATCCTGATAAACCAGCACTTCGCCGCGGGTGGAATCAACGACTTCCCGGACCAGCGAACTTTCCACTTTTATACCTTTGTAAACCTGACAATGCTGGTCATCGCAGAGATCAAAATTATCCTTTTTATGCGGTTTAGAAAAATCTTTTTTGTACATCGCCTCTCCCCGGGCAATAACCGCCTGCGCTTTCAAGGCTTCTCTTGGCCAGCTGGAAATCATCTCCGACGGCAAAACTGAATAAATATATTCTTCGATATTGACGATATTGACCAGCAGGTAGGCCCCGGGGCCAAAGTTTACCTCAATATGTCCGCGATACTCCCGGTCGGCGATACCGGCCCAGGCAAACCCCGGGGCAAATTTTACATCCTTAACCACTATCCCGGAGTTGCCGGCTTTTGTATGAACAATAATCTGCTTTTTATTTTTAAAAATTTCTGAAGATGTGTTAAGTATGAAAGTTTCACCGGCTCCGGTCTGTAAAAATGTTTTTTCGTTGTCGCTAACCAATAAACCGTCCGCTGACCATAGTTTTATCTCATCTATCCCCTGGGCTATCCCGATTCTTAACAACGGGATATTCTTAGCGTTAGCCGCCGCAGGGACAACTGTTCCCTGAATAATCTTTTTCGAAGACAAAATATCTTCCGGTTTTTTGCTAATCAAAGCCAGCAAGGTTTGCTTTCTTTGCTCCGCCCCTTTAAATTGCGGATCAATTCCGGCGATCCTGGCCCACTCCCGAAATGAATTATCGTATTCTTTTAAGTTTTCGTAAGTTTGGGCCAGTTTTAATATCGCTTCCGAAAAGTTATAATCCAACTTTAAAGTATGGCGATAGTGCTTAACGGCCTCTCGGCTTAACCCTTTAATGTTTTTTATTTCCCCGCAAAAATATTCGGCAGCCGCGCAATTTTTATTTATCTTCAGGCATTGCTGAAACCAGAGCAACGACTGATCGTACTGCTGATTCAGAAAATATCCCAGACCTAAACCAAATAAAGTCTGGTAATCATTTTGGTCAAGAGTGGAAAATATTTTTATCGCCCTTTTATATTGGCCGGCCCGCAAGTTGGCCCAGGCCAGCTGTTCTTGAACAAGCGGCTTGCCGGGTAACTGCCCCAAAATCAGCAGGGCTTTTTTGTAATTAAAATTAGCCGTTTCTTCCATCGCTTGATTTAGGGTTTGAGCATGAATTATCGCTCCCAGCCCCAAAATCAAATAAACAATGGCAATTTTGAGAAAATTTTTTTTCACTTCATAAATATCTATCTTAAACATTTATTTGTTTTTCTCCTATCCTTCTCCTGCTCTTGATTATTTTTTTTACTAGATAATAGGAAATAACAGCGATAAGGGGGAGATAATCAGATTGCCGGTCAGATAAACAACGGCCAGATCGTCCAGATGCTTAAACAAAGTTTTGTTCTTTAAGGAAGCAATAATTATCCCCGCATCCCGGGAAAAAATCAGCCCCCCAACCCAGGCGCTAATCGCCCAGAACAAAGGAGAAGATAGCGGATTCATGATAATCACCGCCCCAGCCGCCGCCCCGACATAATTTAGGCGGAACAAATAACACAACCCAATAATCAACAAACCGCCTAACCCGAAAGTCGGGAAAACACCGATAAACGCCCCCACCGCAAACCCGAAAGCAATTTCCTGCGGCGTATTGTTTAGGCGCAAGAGCTTTTGATAAGCTATTTTTATCGGCTCAACAAGCTTCCCGTAGAAAAATCCTTTCATCTCCCACATTATAGCAAATAAAATAATAATTGGAACAAAATTACTAATCTGTTGTCTAACCCGATGAAAGCAGTAAATTTGACCACTTAACACCAAAAAGGCAAAAATGTTCTAAAAAAAGGTCGGTAAAGTATTTATTGAAACCGGCTCTGAAGATGGTCCGGGACAGCTATCGTCATATCTTGAATAACCGGCATCAGTCAAATTATTTCCCGCTCGGCAACCGCCGCCGCAAAAATTTTTAATTGAACATTTACGGCATTCTTCAGGTAAACTCATAAATTTCCTAAATTTTTCCTTGGCGAATCTTTGAGCAAAAATGTCCCAAAAATTCTCTTTAAAGACATTACCGATTTCCGGATCGCGAATAAACGGACAGGGAGTGACACCGCCGTTCGTCTTAATCGAAAATGAGTAATGTCCCCCCAAACAGATCCTTCCGTAAAAAGTAAGAACTCTTTTGATGTAACGGAAATGTTCGGCATTGGCCGACAAAATTTGGTTTTTTATTTTCTGCCAATCGTTTGGATCCGGTGAAAGTGGATCATTTTTTCTCTGCGGCACATATTGATAAAAAAGCGGATGAAGTTTGAGTTTATTTTGAACAAACTTATTTATTTGCTCAAAATCGCCGATATTTTCCCGGTGCAGCGCCGTAAAGGTATGCGTTTTGATGCCGGCTTTAGCAAGATGATTAATCCCTTCTATCGCTTGACCCCAGGAAGCCGGGACATCGGTAAAAGCGTCGTGTTTTTGAGCATCGAAGGAAATAAAAGTCACCAAGGCTTTGTCCACACCGGCCAAAAACAAATTATTGGCCAGTTTCTCCGTCATCAGAGTGGCATTGGTAAAAAGGACAATCTGCTTAACCCTAATTTTTGCTTTGGCAAATTTAACAACCTCGACAAGATCATCGCGCATTAACGGTTCGCCGCCTAACAAATCCAGCCGGATTGGGACATTGTGGAACTGGCTTAAAATTTCAATTATTTTCTCAAAAGACAATGCAGTTCCGTCGTTGGCGGCATAACACATTTTGCATTTCAGATTACACCGATTGGTCAGATCAAGCTTAATTACATAAGGGTAGCCGCCGATAAATTTTTGAGAAAAATTTCTGATCAACGATTGCCAAAATGAGCCGGGTTTTGCCTCCCCCAATGTCGGCAAGAGAAAATCCTGAGCGGTAATTAACGCTTTTGTTTTCCAACGATTTAAGCGGCCCCTAAATGTTTTTGGCTGATTAATCATTTTTTACCGATGTAAACTAAATAATCAAAAGTAACAGTAAGGTTACCTTTACGCTCTATTCTTTCCCGAATATGCTCAAAGATATGTTCCCGATATTTTTCTTTTAAGGCCCCGCGAAAACCGGCGCAAGGACCGCCTTCTTTCATCCAAACCATTACGGCCTCAGCGGACTGAAAACAATATTGGCATTTTTTATTCTCCATGCTCTCCAAAACAAGTCCGGCTTCTTCCGTAAGTTTTTTAAAGAATTTAGCGCTTCTGGGGAAATTTATTCCGGGTAAACACTTTAAGGCAAAAGGGTGCTTGAGCAATAGCGGAACAACAATTTCCTGCAATTCCAGCAAAGACTGTTGAGTATTGACCAGCATCGCCGTCATTCCATTTTTTACCAGCACACGCTTAATCTCGGATAGTATTCTTTTAGGATCGCTGTAATCAATCGACCAGAAACCAGCGGCAAGATCAAAATAATTAGCCGGGCATTCCTGCAAAAAGTTCACCATATCTTGCTGAACAAATTCAGTTACTGAATTATCTGCGGCAAATTTTGCTTTGGCGGCATTAATCATTTTTTCCGAGATGTCACAGGCCTTCAGGGAACCGTTAGGTTGAATCAACCGGTCAATTATTTTTGTCGCTTCTCCGCTGCCACAACCCAATTCCAGACAACGCCAGCCGGATTTTAAATCTAATTTTTTGATTAATTCAGCGGTAATTCCTCCCAGCAGATTCCTGGTAGCCGCTGAATCATAAGTTTCCGCGCACCGGTCAAAATCCATTTGATAAATATTTACCGGGGATTTAAGTAAGCCGGCCAAAAGGGAAATAAAAGGACGGATAATTTTAACCCACAAACTTTTTTTCATTTTGATAAAGGGCTTCCCAGAAAGGCAAAATTTCTCCAGTATTGGTTAAATGATCAATATTAAAAAGGCGGCATTGGCGCAAATCGATATTTAAGAGCGTCGGCCAGAAAAAAATCTCCAGGCGAAAATTTACTTTCTCAACAACTGACGTGTTTTGTTTGCTATATGGCATTTTTATATTCAGCACAAAATAGTTAGCGGTTTTGTTGAAGCGATTAAAATTAGCATTATTCTTCGACATCTCTGCAAGGGAAATCCCGCTGGCCTGAGAAACTATTTTAATCAAATCGGAAAGATAAAGAAGCTTTCCTTTCTGATAAATGCCAATTTCGGAAACATTGCGCAGTCTGATTTGCCGGACAAAATCCAAATTATTTAAACTAAATTGATACACCGTTGACAACTCATCTTCGTTAACATTTTTGGCTAAAGTCATGGACAGTATTGTCCAGATTTTCAATCTTTTAATGTTTTCTAAAGCTTTTAATTTTAAGGGCAGCAAATCCTGATGATTAAAATATTGATGAGTCTGCGGGCGAAAACCATTAAAGGAAAAAACAAGATAGTCCAAGCCGGCTTTTTTCAGTTCGCGGCAATAGTCCGCATCGGCAAGTTTAAGGCCGTTGGTCAGCAGGACCGCCGACTTCGCCGAATATTTTGCTTTTAGATAACGAATTAATTCAAACAAATCTGTGCTTAAGGTTGGTTCTCCACCGGAAAAAACGATAAATTTGGACTGACACCGTTCAATTATTTTCTTAATCGCCGCTATCTCCGGTTCACTTCCTCTTTCCGGTAAATAACACCAGCGGCACTTTAAATTGCATCTTTGGGTAACGGGAATAACCGTCGCAAAGGGAATTTCTCCTCTTTTTTGCCGGTGAGATATTGCTTGCCGATACAAATCAGCATCGGGATCAACCAGAGCGCTAAATTGCCCATGTAAACGACACTCTTTAGCGATCATGATTCCGCCTTCTTTTTGAAAAAGCTGAGCCTTAATTTCTTCCCGGCAAATCGGACAGAGGCTAGAGGTATTTTTAAAAAAAACTTCAGTCACCATTTTCCTCAAAGGCAAGAAAGAGAGATAATACCAATCCTAAAACAAGTCCGATGACAACTCCGAATAATGCTCCTATGATTGCCCCAGATGTGACACTAACAAGTGTTCCAATTTCAATTGTTCGATCTTTATCGAAAAACATCCTTACTATTGAAATTACTATTACCGGAATCCAAACCGATATGCCAGAAAGCTAAACCAGCGATACCTCCATAAATAGTACCATTACGAATTATTTTAGTCTTATCCTTTAGAGTAAAATGCACATAATAATAACCGACCGCAAAACCACTGATCAGACCAGAAATACGTAGAACCATTGCCATTGGATCATGCCCCCCGCCTATACTGCCAAGCAACCCTCCCATAAAACCGCCAACTACTGCAGAAATAACGGCAATAATCCAAGTAATCGGCCTGCTGCTTACTTTACTTATTTTATCCTCCTAATTTCTCGAATAATTTTGGTACTGGTCTTGGTCCAACCTGGCCTAACAAATTTTCAATGGTCGGCAAATCCTTGATCGGTAATTGCCCTTTTGCCGACTGATTAATTTGTTGATGAATTTTAGAAATGATACAACCATACGCCGGCCGGGGGAAAAACTGATTCATCCTCAGATAAATTGTCTGGAAATCTTCTGTTAAAATGTTGCCGAAGGAAAGCGGCACAAAATCGCAAGGACAGACCTCGCCGTGAGCATTAATATAGAGATGGGTTCGTCCGGCATTGCAGCCGTAGTTCCCCAGAGAATTAATTTGGCTTAGCGCCATAATTTTGGCCAATTTATTGTTCTGATTCACCTGATGCTGAACTTCCCGGAGTTTAGCGGCATCATTTTCATCGAACATTTCTCCTGTAGTATTCATTAATTTACCACAAGGTTTGGGGTCGAGGATTCTTATTTCCTGCACTCCCAGTTGGGAGACAAAGCGGATATAATCATCTATTTTATCAGAATAAAGCATTTCCCGGGAAATTACCAGGGATGTTGCCGTATAAATGCCGGCCGTTAAAGAACCGGTTATTGCCGCCACAGCATCAGCAAAAGCTTTCTCGGATTTTCTCAGGCGATTATGCTCTTCAGGAAGATGAGAATCCAGACTAACGACGATGGCGGTTAGTCCCGATTTTTTCAATTCCCTGGCCCGTTCTTGATTAATCAAATAACCGGAAGTGAACAAAAGTGTGTAGGAACGGTTATCAACTTCGGCAATTAATTTTTCCAAATCAGCGCGTAAGGCCGGCTCGCCACCGGTAAAACCAATACAGCAAACACCCAGCAGCTGCAATTGTTTGATTAACCCGGATAGAGTTTCGAAACTGATCTCGTGGGATTCTCCGCTGACCTTACTGCAATGCCAGCAATCCAGCGGGCAACGGTTAGTAAGCGAGATAAAAACGGAAAAAGGAATCGCTTTACCCTTCGATAAACTGACAAATGTTTTAATCGCTGTATCAAAGGCTGGTGAAGGAAATGGGGTATAAGTAGTGTTAATAAATATTCTTTTATCATCGAGAGTAATTTTTTCATGGCGCATCTGCTTAATCATAAAGAGAATGAATTCCCAAGGTAGTTCCCTAATTTTCCAGTTGAAGAAGGCTTTGCACAGGTAAAGATATTTATTAAATCCGGCAATCTGTTTCATAATTATTTAATCACCATTATATCAAATAAGGAAGCCACCGTGATGCCTAAAATGCTAAAAAATAACCCGCAGGAAAATATTTTATTATTCAGAAACATTGTCCCAATTAAAATGGGCGTGACCAATAAATATCCCCACAAATAGATCCCGCCGCATTGTCCAAAATAGTAGGGAAGAAAAGCCACCGGAATTGCCGCCAAAGCTGAGATTGTGGCTAAGTTTCTGGTTTTAAAAATCCCTATCTTCACCGGTAAAGTCTTTGCCTGATACATCTGATCGCCGGCAAAATCTTTGATATCCTGCATTAATTCAAAAGCAAAAATCGTCAGAAAAAGCCAGAACGGGAAAATCAATAGCGAGTCCCGGCGCGGTGAATCAAAACCATTAGAAGTTAAAGCCAGGGAAAGCGGATAAATGGACACAACTAATAAAGAAACAAGCACGCTTTTCAAGTAATAGAACTTTTTCCCCTGCAAATTATAAAAAATTAATCCCAATGTGTCGAAAATATACCAGATAAAAAAATATCTGTTCACCGCTGCCGCGATTAATAGGCCAACAACAAAAAATATTCCGGAAATATAGCGCGCCAACTTCCGGGAGACGAATCGTGTAAGATAAACTTTCTCCGGTTTATTAATTAAGTCATATTGGATATCGCAGTAATCGTTCATCAAATAACCCGCGGAAAGAAGAAAAAATAAAGACGCTAAACTGATGATCAAATTTAGCAATATCGATTCGACAGTCAGGCTATGGACAGATCCGTAAGAATACAAGGAGATGGTGATTATTCCGAGTAGGATGGAAAATATTTTCCCTAAACGTAAAGAATCAACCATCTGAAGGATAAACATTGATTTATATTAGAGATTTTTTTACCAGGCATCTGTTTCTAATTTCCTGAAATTTTTTCAGTATCTTCATTTTTTCTGCTAAAGATTGGGACTTTTTAAGATCATTCATGATCAATTTATACATGGCGATCGAATGTTTAGGCGTTATCTCCATTCTCACATCGGCTATCCCCTCCAAACCATTAAAAACAAGCCATTGATTACTGAGCCTTAATACGGATAATTCATTCTTCACTACTTTACCCTTAAATTCATAATTTTTCTCATTCAATAAAACCACATGCATCAGCCCATCTAATTTCATTAATTTTCTGATCCCGTAATTTTGCATCTCCGTTATTCGATACGAGGCTTCCCAGGCAGGTTTAAAAGTGGCATTAACAATCAGGAACTCTTCTTGTTCATTAATCATCCCGTCATCAAAAAATAATTTTGCATTAAAAATTCCCTGGTCAGACAGAGGTACAACTAAAGTTGGTTCCAGCGATGTCTTAAGACCTCGTTCAACGATCAATTCCTGATCTTTAAAATATACAGTAAAGCCAAGATCTCTATGTTCTTCAGCAATAAGATAAGCAGCCTCGAACATCCCTTTGGCATATTCTATCGCCGCAGGAAGTTTGGAGGCTTCCCTGATGGTTTTCTCCAACTCTAATTCCTGAGCAGAAAGATTATCAATCCTGCCCTGACTATAGTGATTTCTAATTTCCAACTTCTCTGTTTTCTTCCCACAACCTCCAAAAATAAAGAAGGCCAAAATTACGACAACAAACAGTCTGGTATTAAACATCTTACCCCTCCTCGCAGAATTTTTTTTTCATCTCCCGCATTATAGCAAATATCCCACATTATAGCAAATAAAATAATAATTGGAACAAAATTGCAAAGTAGTTAAGGAGAAATGTTGCATTGCAAGACCTGACCCCAGTTTCGTTTTAGCCGAGTTTCTTTTTAAATTTTTTTATGCTTAGGGTCATTAGGATTATTTCGAAGATCAAGAGAACCAGCAGGGAATCCCAGAGGTAAAACAGACCGAGTCCTTTCAAAAATATGCCGCGGACCAAATTGATAAAATAAGTCAGCGGCAACAGATAGCCGAGATAATAGATGATTTTGGGCATCGCTTCCCGGGGAAAGAGTAGTCCGGATAGAAGAATGGAGGGAACACCGGTCAACACGACCATCTGGAAGGCTTGCAGTTGATTCTGGGCGATCGTGGAAAAAAACAGACCCAGACTTAAACAAAGCAGAAGAAATAGACAAACAACTAAAGCGAAGAAAAAAATGTTCCCTTTAATTGGGACCATAAAAACTTCTACGCCCACCAGCGTCACCACCGCGACCACGACGATCGCGATGGTCATGTAGGGCAGGAGTTTACCCAAAATCAACTCCCAGGCTTTGATCGGGGTGGTGATCAACTGCTCAATGGTTCCCCGCTCCCTTTCTTTAACTATCCCCACCCCGGTCATGATCGGAATTAACATCTGCAAAATCAAACCGATCAAACCAGGAATCATAAAATTGGCGCTGCGCAGCTCCGGGTTATACCAGATCCGCGGCTGGACTTCGATCGGCTGGATCTTGATCTGTCCGGAAATCTGTTCGGCAAGAAATTTCACGCAGGCGTTGCCCACATTGAGCGCCGAGCCGGCCGTGTTGGGATCCGAACCATCAATTAAAATTTGCACCTGCGCGCCTTTTAAGGCTAAACAATTCCGGGAAAAATTACCGGGGATAATTAACCCGACTTTAACCTGGCCTTTATCCAGCAGATAGCTGATTTTTTCTTCTGAGGTTACCTGATACTGAATATCGAAATATTCTGAATTCTGAAAAACGGCCACCAGTTCGCGGCTTAAAAAATGACCGTCTTCATCAAAAACCGCGGTGGGGATATGTTTGATATCGGAAGTCAGGGCGTAGCCAAAAACCACCAGCCAAACCGCCGGCATCAGCATAAAAAAAGCCAAAGAGCGTTTGTCTCTTTTCAACTGCAAAAATTCTTTTTTAAACAACTGGAAGACTCTTCTCATGGGCGGTCAAAGAAATTTCAATGTTTGTCACGGCAAGCTAATTTGCCTTTGATTTTGTAGTTTGTCGATTTATCGGCGCTTTAAGGCGCCCCATAAATGGGGCAACTACGATGATGTAGGGCAGGGCTTTAGCCCTGCGGTTTTAAAGACGCAAGCCTAAAGGCTTGCCCTACAAAATCAACAATAAATACTTATTATTTAAGGTAAAGTCAGACCGCCGGCTTTTTGGCGGTCTTAACTTGATTTTATCATGGTCATTAAGTTAATGTCAAATATAATTTGACTTTCCGGCATGGTGAAAAAAACTTGACATCTTTTTCTTATTAGTTTATATTCCACATAAAGGCTAACGTTTCCGGCAGTCATATTTTGGCTGACGGTTTAATTTTAGTAATCGAGACGGAGGTGTGGATGGGATACAGTGTTCTTCCTTATAATCAATCATTGGCTTTGTTGACCGATTTTTATGAATTGACCATGGCTTATGCTTATTGGAAATCCGGGGTTAGTCAAAAAGAAGCGGTTTTCCATTTGTTTTTCCGCAAAAACCCTTTTAATAGCGGATTTACGATTGCTTGCGGTTTGGAGTATGTAATCGATTATTTAAACAATTTTCATTTGGATAAAAGCGATATCAATTATCTGCAGACAATCAAAGGTAACGATGATAAAGCGATCTTTAATCAGGAATTTTTGGATTATTTGGCCAATCTTCAGTTTGCCGGCAATATTGACGCTGTTCCCGAGGGAACGATTGTTTTTCCGCACGAACCTTTAGTCCGCGTGCAGGGACCGATTATTCAATGCCAAATTCTGGAAACAGCTCTTTTGAATATAATCAATTTTCAAACACTCATCGCTACTAAAGCCAGCCGGATCTGTCTTGCCGCCGGCGGCGAGCCGGTGTTGGAGTTCGGTTTGCGGCGGGCCCAGGGTATAGACGGTTCACTGGCCGCCTCGCGAGCGGCTTATATCGGCGGTTGCAGCGCGACATCCAATGTTTTGGCCGGAAAAGTTTTCGGCATTCCCGTTAAAGGGACACACGCCCATAGCTGGGTGATGAGTTTCGATAATGAACTCGAAGCTTTTGAGGAATACGCCAAAGCTATACCCAATAATTGTGTGTTTTTAGTGGATACCTACGATACTTTGGAGGGGGTGCGTCGGGCGATAGAGATCGGTAATCGCTTGCGGCAAAAAGGTTATGAGCTGGGTGGTATCCGGCTTGATTCCGGCGACCTGGCGTATTTAAGCAGTGAAGCCCGCAAACTGCTGGATAAGGAAGGATTTTCCCAGGCGAAGATTGTGGCCAGCAACGATCTCGATGAAAATATTATCGCCAGCCTCAAAGATCAGGGCGCAAAAATCGATGTTTGGGGTGTCGGCACAAAACTGATCACCGCCTACAATCAGCCGGCGTTAGGCGGGGTATACAAACTTTCGGCGGTGCGTCAGTCGCCCGGTGAATGGAAATACAAGGTAAAACTTTCCGAGCAAGCGGTAAAAATTTCCAATCCGGGTATTCAGCAGGTGCGCCGGTATGTTCGTCAGGGTGAGGCGGTTGCCGATGTTATTTACCATAAAGAGACCGATTTAAAAGCGGGCTGCCTGATCATTGATCCTCTTGATCCGACCCGTCAGAAACGGATACCGGCTGATACGCCGGGAACAGATTTGCTCGTGCCGATATTTAGAGAAGGCCGGCGGCTGTATCCACAACCCGGCATAGAGGAGATCAAAGTTAACGCCCAAAAAAACCTTGCCCAATTTCATAGCGGAATTAAACGGTTTATTAATCCGCATCAATATCCGGTCGGTCTGGAAAAATCTTTATACGCCTTGAAAACAGATCTCATTCTCAAAACACGGGATGTTACGGTTTGACTGAATGGAAAAGGCGCGAGGGGAGAGGGAAAAGATTTTTGACATTACCGGAAAAAGAAGGGAGGCGAGCAATGGAAAAAGTTTTGATCATCATTGATGTGCAAAACGATTTTTGTCCGGGAGGGGCTTTAGCGGCGCCGGAGGGGGATAAGGTTGTGCCGGTAATCAACCAATTACAGAAAAAATTTGACCTCGTGGCAGCCACACAAGATTGGCATCCGCAAAATCACGGCAGTTTTGCCGGCAACCATCCCGGAAAAAAAATCGGCGAAGTTATTGATTTAAACGGTTTATCGCAGATTCTTTGGCCGGAGCACTGTGTAGAGAATACCCGGGGAGCAGAGTTTGTCTCCACTCTGGAGATGAAGGGGATAAAAGTTTTTCGCAAAGGTATGGATAAAACTGTGGACAGTTACAGCGGCTTTTTTGACAACGGCCGCAAAAACGCCACCGGACTTGGCGACTATCTAAAAAACCAGGGAGTGACTGATGTTTATATAGCTGGTTTGGCTACCGATTATTGCGTGAAGTTTACTGTCCTCGATGCGCTGCGTCTGGGGTTTAAGACCACAGTAATCAAAGAAGCCTGCCGCGGCGTAAATATCCAATCCGGCGACAGCGAAGCCGCAATAGAAGAAATGAAAAAAGCCGGAGCGAATATACGCTGAGTAATTTTTTTAGACCGAATACTAAATGGTATAGGCGAGTGCCACGCCGATTATAAAACTGCCGATTGTTCCATTAACGAATTCTACAAAAAGTAATTTGTTCGGATACGTTGATTGAATCCACATGTCAATAAATCTGGGGACAATTTTCAGGAGAAGAAGAATAAGTCCAAAAAGAAGGCCTCTAATCATGAGTTTTTCAGGAAGAGCAGGTTTTACCAAAGCAAAAACAAAAGCCCATAACAAACATTGAACTGCTATCCCAACATACTGAAGAGCAATATATTTGGGAATATTTGACCATCTTTTTAATCCTGGCGAGTTTTCAGCGTTTTTGTATATTCTTGCCACCAACGGATTCAGATACAAAGCGCTGCCTGCTAAGAACCACGCCAAAGAAGCGATAAAACCGCCAAAAAATATCTGAAAATAATTCATCATCAATCTCCTCCTAATAAACAAATTTCCTGAAAACTATATACCCGATAAAAGCATTCGGTGATAAGATTGTTTTTGTCTATTTTTTTTACAGCGATCTTCGGCGCCAGAAAACAATTCCGCCGACCAGTAATATTCCCAGAGGAATCAGGAAGATCGAGACATAAAATACTACTTTGGCCTGCAGTTTAGAAAGATAGACGGTGCGAATATCCGGCGATTTCGGCCGGATGGTAATTCCTTCTTTTTGGCCGATCAACCATTTTACTGAATTCAGGAAAAGATCAATGTTGCCTCGAATTGAAATCATTTTATTGGAAACAAAATCGGAATCGCCAAAAATTACCAAGCGGGCTTCTTTCGGCATCTCCGGTGTGGTCGTGCTACGGGGGATCTCCCACTGCGCGGCAACCGCCAGCGACAGCGGGCCGGCGATATCGGAGGCCGAATCGTATTTAGACTCTTTCGTCGTCAAATTTGTTTCCCCCCAGCCTTGCCGGCTGGTTTCCAAAATTGTCCGGACAACCGCTCCTTCTTTTTTCTTTTCCCCTTCTCTAACGCTTCTCGCTGAAGAAAATACCGCCGCCGCGCCCTCTTTGCGCAGCAGAGAGGTAATTTCGTGATCAACATAAGCCGGGATCGGTGAAGCCGCGTCAAAAAAATAACAACTGGCCGGATCAAGAACAAAATCATCATCAATTTTAATTCCCCAATCTCCAGCCGCCTTACTCAGCCCGGAATCAGCCAACGGCTCCAAAAGAAATATCGCCCTACCGCTGTTGTTTAAATATTGATCAATCAGTTGAACTTCTTTTTCTCCCAGCGCCCCTTTGGGGCCGGCCACCGCTAAAACACTGCAATCCGCCGGGATCTCGCCTTCAATTAAGACATTAAAACTTTTAACCGTATAGTTTTCTTTCTCCAGTTGAACCTTTAATTGACTAATCCCTTCGCGTTCGGTGTTGGCGGAAGCGATACTGCGTTCACCGTGCCCTTCCATAAAACAAATTGTTTTTTTCTCCTGACCGATCACATTCTGAAGGGCGCTGGTAAAAGCCTGTTCACCGTTAAATTCCGTCTTCGGCTGCTGCCCATAGTTATATCCTTGCGCGGAATAAACAAAAACCTCTCGTTCCGTTATATCCTTGCGGTTAGCTCCGCATTCCAGAACAGTGGTGTTATAGGCGTTAATATTATAGCGTTTAGCTAAACTAATATTCTGGTCAGGATCAACAAACTCCAGCTCCACTTTCTCCGGAGCGATTTTTTTATATTCTTTCAGCAAATCTTTGACCTGCATTTCCTGGATTAAACCTTTTTTAAAAAAAGTGGTAAACTTAACTTTCTCCGGCAATTTTTTTAAGGTTTGTTTAGTCTGCTCGGATAGAGTATAAAACTTTACCTTCGTCGTATCATAACTCCAGGGATGGCGGGTGAGGATTACCCCTAAAAAAATTAATACCCCCAGCACCGCCAAGCTCAAGACCACAGCGTTGGTCCCCAACAAAATCGCCCGCCCCTGAAGAATATTTTTCAGATCCTGGCTATGCAAAATCAGATAAACAACCAGCAGTATTCCCCCCAACAGGCCGATACCACCCCAAAACAAACCCATCTTCTCCACAAAAAGCAAGCTGACCAGAAATATCCCGAATAGAACCAGCCCAGCCATCCCCAGCCAGCTCTGATACTCTTTTTTCTTCTCCATCTTCAACCCCTCCTTACTTAAATGAGTAATGCTACGCCATTTCCTCTCCCTTGAGGGGAGAGGATTAAGGTGAGGGTGTTAAAGATTCAATTCCTTTGCTTATCAACCCCTCACCCTGCCCTCTCCCACAAGGGGAGAGGGAACATCGAGATATTCACCAGCGTCTTTTCTCTAAAACCTGCGTGGTTAAAAACAGGAAGAAGAAAGTTGCGGCCAGATAAAAATAAATATGGGTAGTGCTGATTACCCCTTTGGCAAAATCTTCAAAATGGCCAAAAACCGAAATATTGCTCAAAAACTCGGCCAGCTTACTGCCGCTGCCGATGTCGCCAACCCATGAAATTATCCAGAGTAACAATAAAATCGTAAAACTGATCACGGTGGCGACGATTTGGTTTTCGGTTAAACTGGAGCCAAACAAACCGACCGCTAAAAAAGTCATCCCCAGAAAAATAAAACCTAAATAAGCCGTAATAATCGGACCCCAGTCGGGATTACCAAAGATCCCTAACATTATCGGATAGGCGCCGGTAATTAACACTAAGACAAAAAACAGCCCCAGACAAGCCAAATATTTTCCCAACACGATATCGATGGTCCGAATCGGGGAAGTAAACAAAAATTCGATTGTTCCCGATTTTTTTTCTTCGGCAATCAAGCGCATGGTAATCATCGGACTGACAAAAACCAGGATTACCGCCATATTGGCCAGCAAACCGCGCAAATCCGCCTGCTGGGTATAAACCAGAATAATCCAGAAAAAATATCCGGATATCACCAGAAACATCGCCAGAACGATATAAGCAATCGGTGAAACAAAATACGAGTAGAACTCTTTTTTGGCGATCGCCCAAATTTTATCCATTTTAATTTACCCCCTGTTCTTCGGTAGTTAACCGCAAGAAGATTTCTTCCAGACTGACCCGAATCGGCCGCAGTTCATAAATCACCCAGTTATTGGTTACCGCCATCCTGAACAAAGCTTCCCGAATCTCCTGATGAGCTTGACAGCCGATGGTGAGCGAACAAAAACTTTCTTTATATTCGCCCTCCACCTTCTCTACCCCGGACAAAGCGGCAACTTTTTCCTCTACGGAAGGATCACCGTTGGTTTTTAAATTAACGAAAATTTTTTCCGCCCCTTTTACCTGATGAGTCAGCTCTTCCTGGGTATCAATCGCCACAATTTTGCCTTCATCGATAATCACCACCCGATCGCAAGTCATACTGACCTCAGGCAGAATGTGGGAACTGAGGATAATCGTATGTTCGCCTTTTAAACTTTTGATTAGCCGGCGGATTTCAATAATCTGCTTCGGGTCCAAACCGATCGTCGGCTCGTCAAGAATTAACAAAGGCGGATTATGAATGATCGCCTGAGCCAACCCCACCCGTTGTTTGTAGCCGCGGGACAGATGACCGATTAGCCGATTTCTTTTATCGGCAACATTGACCATCTCCATCGCTTTCTCTACCGCCTGCGGACGACGGGATTTTTCGATCCCGCGGATTTCGGCGACATAATTTAAATAACTCTGGACCGACAAGTCGTTGTAAATGGGAAGATTTTCCGGCAAATAACCGATTTTTTCCCGGACTTTCATGGAATCCTCGAAAACATCCAAGCCATCAACCTTGACTGTTCCCGCACCGGCCGGCAGGAAACAAGTGATAATCCGCATCATCGTCGTCTTTCCGGCGCCGTTAGGGCCAAGCAGACCCAAAATTTCCCCCCTATTCACTTCAAAGGAAACATTATCCAGCGCCTTCACCTGCCCAAAATTTCTCGAAAGATTTTCTACTTTGAGCATCTTCGTCCCACCCCCTTCTGAAATAAGAAATTTGAAATTATAAATTTTAAATCACATGTAAGGGCAATTCATGAATTGCCCCTACAATTATATATTGCCATATATTACACGATATTTTTTGATAAATGTCAAATTTAATGTCAGCAGACAATATCCATTTTGTCTTTTTAGCTATGAGGAAATAGGTTAGTTTTTGCAAATTGGAGGAATACTTAGCGCACCTTCGGTGCGGGCTTTTATAATTCCCCTCTTTGATAAAGAGGGGCTAGGGGAGTTTAAAAGACAGAACCTAACCCCCTTAATCCCCCTTTATCAAAGGGGGAAAACTTCAACAACTTTCAATTTCCTCTACTTTCTACGCTTCGCCGCGGACGCGTTTTACTTCTTTGATGATTTCGGGGATGATTTCGTAGAGGTCGCCGGTGAGGGCAAAGTTGGCGACTTTCATCATCGGGGCTTCGGGGTCTTTGTTGATGGCGACGATGATGTCGGAAGAATTCATTCCGACCAGATGCTGGATCGCCCCGGAAATACCGCAGGCAAAATATATTTTTGGGCCGACTGTCCGGCCGGTTTGGCCGACCTGATGGGAATAAGGGATCCAGCCGGCATCAACGGCGGCCCGGCTTGAACCGACGGCGCCGCCGATTGTTTTGGCCAGCTCTTCAATCAATTTAAACCCTTCCGGTTTGCATAAACCCCGGCCGCCGGAACAGATAATATCGGCCTCCGACAAATTGACCGTAGAAGTTTCCTCCTGAACCGACTTTAAAAACTTGGTATGGGTAACCAAATTTTGGGTCTGAACAGTCTTTTTAATGATCTCCCCTTTGTGGTTGGAATCAATTTCCGCCTTCTTCATCACCTTGTGACGCACCGTCGCCATCTGCGGCCGGCGATTCGGGGTAAGAATAGTGGCCATAATATTGCCGCCAAAGGCCGGCCGGGTCTGCATTAAATTCCGTTCTTTCAGGTCGATGGCTAAACCGGTGCAATCGGCGGTTAAACCGGTTTCGATTTTCGCCGCTACCCGGCTGGCAAAGGAACGCCCGATATTAGTTGCGCCCATTAAAACTATCTCCGGTTTTTCTTCTTTGATTAAATCGGCCAAAACCTGGGCATAAGGTTCGTCCTGAAAATCGGCAAGCAACGGATCATCGTAAAGATAGACTTTATCCGCTCCATGGAGAACTAAATCATGGGCTTTCACTTCTATTTTTGCGCCCAAGAGCACCGCGCTTAATCGTACTTGTAATTGCTCAGCCAATTTTCGGCCTTCACCCAGCAGTTCATAAACTACCGGGGCAATTTCTCCCCGATGCTGTTCGGCGTAAACCCACACCCCTTTATAGGCAGAGAGATCAGCTTTGACATCCGCATCTTTATTCATGATGATCGCCGCAAATTTGCAAGCCTCCACGCAGGCTCCGCAAAAAGTGCATTTATCTAAATCAATCACCGCTAATTTTTGTTTTTTGGGATGGTCTGGACGCTCGACCATCGTGATCGCCCCAAATGGACATTTTTTTACGCACAAAGTACAACCGGTACATTTTTCCGCTAAAACTTTTATCGAAGACACGATAATTCAACTCCTTTCCTGATTTTATACCCAGTGTTTGTAGAGACGCAAAATTTTGCGTCTCTACCTTAGATTACTTTCATTTCTCTTAATTTGGCTACCAGTTTCCGGGCTTGTTCGGCTGGATCGCCGGTGATCACTTCGCCGCCGCCACGCGGAGGCGGGGAGAAAACCTTGTAGACCCAAGTCGGAGATCCGGTTAAGCCGATTTTGTTCGGATCAGCCTCTATGGCTTGGGCATTCCAAACCGGGATCGTCGCCCGTTTGGAGGCCATCATCCCTCTTAAGGAAGGCATCCGGGGGATGTTGATTTCTTTAACCACGGTGATCAAAGCCGGCAGGGTTGATTCCAAAATATCGAACCCATCCTCCATCATCCGTTCCACCCGAATGTAACCGGGTTTTATTTCCTCGATTTTTCGGACATAAGCGATATGCGGTATGCCTAATTTTTCGGCAATACCCGGACCGACCTGGGCGGTATCACCGTCAATAGCCTGTTTGCCGCAAAGGATTAGATCAAACCGGCCAACTTTTTTTATCGCCTGCGATAAAGTGTAGGAGGTAGCCAAGGTGTCGGCGCCGGCAAAAGCCCGGTCACTCAACAAAACCCCTTCGTCAACACCCATCGAGATCGCCTCGCGTAAAGCTTTCTCCGCCTGAGGCGGACCCATCGTCAGAACGGTAACCTTGCCGCCAATCCGTTCCTTCAGCATCAGGGACTCTTCAATCGCATAATTATCAAAAGGATTGACGATCGCTTCGACACCTTCTCGTTTCAAGGTGTTGGTTTGTGAATCAATCTTGACATCGGTAGTGGCCGGAACCTGTTTGATGCAAACAATAAAATTCATTTTGTTTATCCTTTTACGGCTTCCTTAAGCAGGCCTAAGGCAATTTCGTTTCTTTGGATTTGATTTGTTCCCTCGTAAATCTGGGTAATCTTGGCATCGCGCATCATTTTTTCTACCGGATACTCCCGCATATAACCATAGCCGCCAAAAATCTGCACGGCATCAGTGGTGACTTTCATCGCCACATCGGAAGCAAAAAGTTTGGACATCGCTGAATACATGGTGATTCGATCACCGGGGTTGGCGTCAATGGTTCGGGCTGTCGCATAGACCAGCGCCCGGGCCGCTTCTACCTGAGTGGCCATGTCCGCCAGCATATGCTGGATGGCCTGTAAAGAATTTATTGGTTTGCCAAACTGTAATCTCTGACGGGAATACTGCACGGATTCTTCCAAAGCGCCGGCGGCGATACCTAACGCCTGGGCGGCTACCCCTGGACGCGAAGCGTCCAAAGTTTTCATCGCCACGATAAAACCGTGACCTTCCTTGCCGATCATGTTTTTTGCCGGCAGGCGGCAATCCTGAAAGATTAACTCCCCGGTAGCCGAGGCGCGGATTCCCATCTTTTTTTCTTTTTTGCCAAAAGTAAATCCCGGCGTGCCTTTCTCGACAATAAAAGCCGAAGCGCCCCGTGAACCTTTGCTTTTATTGGTCATGGCAATCACCGTATAAACTTCAGCTTCACCGGCGTTAGTGATAAAACATTTTGTTCCATTCAATATATAATCATCGCCATCGCGCCGGGCTGTTGTCTGTGTCGCTCCGGCATCCGAACCGGCCTGCGGTTCGGTCAGACCAAAGGCGGCCAATTTTTCTCCCTTGGCGATCGCTGGGAGATATTTTTTCTTCTGCTCCTCGCTGCCAAAAAGGAGGATCGGGATCGTGCCTAAAGCCGTAGCCGCAATCGCTAAAGCCGTACCGCCATCCACCTTGCAGAGTTCCTCGACAACCAAGACCAAGGAAAACACCCCGCCGCCAAAACCACCGTACTCCTGGGGAATATAAACACCACACAAATCAGCCTTAGCCAATTCTTTGACAATCGCCCAGGGAAACTCTTCCGCTGCATCGTAATGTTCGCGCATCGGCTTCATTTTCTCCTGAGCTATCTTGCGAGCCAAGTCAATAATCATTTTCTGCTCTTCAGTAAAAAAATAATTCATTTTTCTTCCCTCCCGAATTTATTCCCCTCTTTGATAAAGAGGGGTTAGGGGAGTTTTGAAAGTCAGAACCTAACCCCCTTAATCCCCCTTTATCAAAGGGGGAAAACTTCAAAAAACTTCCAATCTTCCATTCAACTTTCCTAAAACTTTAAATCTGCTTTTCTAGATCTTTTTCCAAAGTTGTTTTGAGTTTTTCCAGCGCGGCCCCGGCGGCCAGTTGTTCAGCTTGTTTCTTTGTTTTGCCTGCTCCGCAGCCAAATGATTTTTCCCCGACCCAAACCTCAATTTGAAAAGTCTTATTATGGTCGGGACCAGTCTCATTGACCAGAGAATATCTCGGAGGAATCTTGTATTTCTTTTGGATTATTTCTTGTAATTGCGATTTATAGTCCAGCCGTAAAAACTTCCTTCTTTTTAGCCGGTTCAAGACAAATTTTTCCGCCGCCGCATAGCCGGAATCCAAATAAATGGCCCCGATTAGCGCCTCTAAAGCGTCGGCTAAGGTCGATCCGCGGCTTCGGCCGCCAGTCACATCTTCACCCCGGCTGAGAAACAAATAATCCCCCAGCTTAATGTCTCTGGCCCATACCGTCAGACTTTCTCCGGATACTATCGCCGAGCGCAGGCGGGATAACTCACCTTCATCTATCTTGGGATGTTTTTTAAAAAGATAGCTGCTGACACTCAGAGAAAGGACGCTGTCTCCCAAAAATTCCAAACGCTCATTAAATTTTTTCTTATTTGCTTCTATGGCGTAGGATTTATGCGTTAACGCTTCTCTAAACAACCGCTGATTTTTAAAAGAAAACTTAATTATTTTTTCCAGATTTTTTAAATTAACGGTTGACATATATCTTTTTACTCAATCTTCCGTACGACCAGGCTGGCGTTGTGGCCGCCAAACCCTAAAGAATTAGAAAGAGCTATTCTTATTTCCTTATTCCGCGGTTTGTTGGGAACATAATCCAAATCACAATCCGGATCAGGGAAATCATAATTAATTGTCGGATGAATAATCCCTTTCTGCATACAAAGCACTGACGCTACCAGCTCTACCGCCCCGGCCGCGCCTAAGAGATGGCCGGTCATGGACTTAGTGGAAGAAATAGGAATCTTGTAGGCCAGCTCGCCAAACACTTTTTTGATGGCATAAGTTTCGGTTTTATCGTTAAGCTGGGTGGAAGTGCCGTGAGCATTAATGTAATCTACTTCCTCAATAGCGATGTTCCCATCAGCTAAAGCCAGCTGCATACCCCGGGCTGAGGAGTGCGCGGCAGGATCAGGAGCGGTAATATGATACGCATCACCGGTGGCCCCGTAGCCGGCCAACTCCGCATGGATTCTCGCCCCGCGGCTCCGGGCATGTTCTAATGTTTCTAAAACAACCATTCCGGCGCCCTCACCCATTAAAAAACCGTCCCGATGAGCGTCGAACGGCCGGCTGGATTTTTCCGGTTGATCGTTATAGGCTGTCGTTAAAGCCCGAATTGAGCAAAACCCGCCAAACCCTAAAGGAGTAATCGCCGCCTCCGTGCCTCCGCAAACAATCAGATCGGCGTCGCCGTATCTTAACAAACGCAAAGCATCGCCGATCGCGTTGGCGCTGGAAGCGCAAGCGGAACAAATCGCATAATTAGGGCCTCGTAAGCCAAACCCGATGGCAATTTCACCAGCGGCAATATCAAGAATCAGCATCGGGATCAGAAACGGACTTACCCTTCTCACTCCTTTACTGAGGAGTATCGAGTGTTCCTTTTCGATTACCGATAGACCGCCAATACCCGAACCGACTATCACCCCAATACGGTCACGGTCTTCTTTATCCAACTCCAGACCGGAATCATCGATCGCCAATTTAGAAGCCGCGTAAGCAAACTGGGTAAACCGATCCATCCGCCTGATTCTCTTGCGATCTTCAATATAAAGCTCTGGATTGAAACCTTTAACCTCAGCATCAATCTTACAGGAATAAGCGCTAACATCGAAAAAACTAACCGGCCCGGCGCCGGACTTGCCGGCGATTAAACCTTCCCAAAATGCTTCTTTACCTATACCAATGGGGGTAACAACCCCCATACCGGTAATCACTATCGGAGTATCTTTCATTGTTAATATTTTTACGATCTCTCCCCCTGCACAAAATAACCGGGAGGATAATAAAATCCCTTTCTAATCTTTCTAATTAGATTTTTTTACTAGTATGAGATAGGACGAATTAAAAACGCCTTCATTACTGTTGTGAATTATGGGCTTTAACGTATTCTATCGCCTGACCTACATTCTGAATTTTTTCCGCATCTTCGTCAGGTATTTCCACATCAAATTCTTCTTCGAGCGCCATGACCAACTCCACCGTATCTAACGAATCTGCGCCCAAATCGTTAACAAAAGAGGCTTGCGGGGTTACTTCGCTTGGATCAACTCCTAACTGCTCAACAATAATTTCCTTCACTCTAGTTTCCAAATCCTTGCTCATTTTACCCTCCCCTAAAATATTGCGGATTGCAGATTTCGGATTGCGAAATGAAAAAACTTTTTACCCCACAATCCTTGCCGACATTCCGAAATTTAACTAAAATGCGCTGCCTTAGCAGCAAACTACCAACAACACTTATAACCAAAACTTCCTTTTTTTTAATTCCTCAATCCGCATTCCGCAATCACATATACATCCCGCCGTTTACAGCGATCACTTGTCCGGTAATATAATCGGCATCGGCAGAAGACAAAAACAGCGCCGCCTTAGCGACATCCTCCGGCTCCCCCAACCGGCCCAGAGGGATCTGCTTAGCCAAAGTATCCTTTACTTCCTGGGATAAGCTCTCAGTCATCTTGGTTCGGATAAAACCGGGGGCAATCGCATTTACCTGCAGATTCCGCGAGGCAAACTCCCGGGCGCAGGTTTTAGTCAGGGCAATCACCCCGCCTTTAGAAGCCGCATAATTTGCCTGGCCGGCGTTACCCATCTGTCCAACTACTGAAGCGATGTTCACAATTTTCCCGGAATGCTGTTTAAACATCGGCCGCACAACGGCTTTACTGCAATTAAACACGCCTTTCAAATTAATGGACAGCACCAGATCCCATTCTTCATCGCTCATCCGCATCAAAAGGTTGTCCCGGGTAATCCCCGCGTTGTTAATTAATATATCAATCCGACCAAATTTGTCAAGAACTTTTTTTGCCATCTCCTCAGTTTCGGCAAATTTACTCACATCTGCTTTCAGCGCCATCGTCTCAACTTTTTTATCCCTCGCCACCTCTTCACTGGTCAGGCGCACACTTTCTTCCTGAACATCAACAAAACAAATTTTTGCTCCTTCGCCGGCTAAAGCTAATGAAATCGCTTTGCCGATTCCCTGCGCTCCACCGGTAACAATAACTACTTTGTCTTGCAGTTTCATTTTCTTTCCTCCTCTGAGCGTTAACATTTTTTGACGCACTTTTTCCCTCTTTTATAAAGAGGGGTAGGGAAGATTTAGACAATATTTATAATTTTCAAAATCCCCCTTAATCCCCCTTTTTAAAGGGGGAACACTTCATCTTAAACCTTATCTCTTACTCCGGTCTTTCGCATTTCTTCGATAAATTGGGCGAATAAATATTCCGAATCGTGCGGTCCTGGTGAAGCCTCCGGATGATATTGAACGGAGAAAATGGGCAGTTCCTTGTAACGAAAACCTTCGTTAGTTTGATCGTTTAAATTTCGATGGGTTACTTCTATTTCTTCAGTGTTTAAAGTCTTCTCATCCAGACAAAAACCATGGTTTTGAGCAGTTATTTCTACCCGGCCGGTAAACAAATTTTTTACCGGATGATTAGCGCCCCGATGGCCGAATTTCAATTTATAAGTTTTAGCGCCGGAAGCTAAAGCCAGCAATTGGTGTCCCAGACAAATTCCAAAAATAGGCAATTTTATTGCCCCTGTTTTTAACCCGGCAATTAAACGACGAATGGTCTCAATCGCATAACCTACTGCCGACGGGTCACCCGGACCGTTGGACAACAAAATCCCTTGCGGATGTAAGGACAAAATTTCTTCGACCGAGGTTGAGGCCGGCACAACGATCACTTTGCAGCCCTGTTTAAGCAAAGAATTTACAATATTTTTTTTTATCCCAAAATCCATCGCCACAACCAAGCTTTTTTCCTCTGCCGCCGAATCCGGCGGTGTCAGTAGATAACTTTTATCGCAGGTCACTTCTTTGGCCAAATCGCAGCCAACCAGACCAGGCGATTTTTTAGCTTTATTAATTAAACTTTTAGGATTAAGATCAACTGTGGAGATTACTCCCCGCATCGCCCCAAAACTGCGAATATGTTTGGTTAACGCCCGGGTATCCAGATTTTCTATCCCAATTAAACCATACTCGAGCAGAAAATCCCGCAAACTTTTTTCCGCCCGCCAATTAGAATAAATCCGGCTGGCTTCCCGGACAATTAAGGCTTTGGCAAAGGGCTGACGCGATTCATCGTCCTCCCGGGTAATACCATAGTTACCGATGTGCGGATAGGTCATCGTCACGATCTGTCCCTGATAGGAAGGATCGGTAAGGATCTCCTGATACCCGGTCATACTGGTATTGAAAACCACTTCACCGGCCACCTCCCCCTCCGCGGCAAAAGATTGGCCCTCAAAAATTTTCCCGTCTTCTAAAGCTAGTAATGCTTTCATGGTTTAGGCACACTGCGTTAACTTATTATAATTTTTGTAGGGCAGGGCTTTAGCCCTGCGATTTTAAAGACGCAAGCCTAAAGGCTTGCCCTACATTGAAATCATTTAAGAATTATTCAGACTTCATCTTTTATTTAATCCAGTTAAATCCTTTATTTTTCATAATCGTTTCTTCCCGGCTTCGGCCCAGGGAAACTAAGGCTATTTTTGCCCCGACCAGCTGTTCAATCCGCGCCAGATATTTTTTTGCTTCGACCGGTAATTTTTCATAGCTGTTTACCCCGGTCAAAGATTGTTTAAACCCGGGCATATTTTCATAAACCGGTTTGCAGCCAGCTTGCATCTGCCGGCTTAAAGGGAACTCTTTAACCGGTTTACCGCGATAACGGTAAGCGACACAAATTTTCAAGGGGGACACCCCCTCCAGACAATCCAGTTTGGTGATCGCCAGCCGTTTGATCCCGTTAATGCGCACGGAATGCCGGACCAACAAAGCATCGAACCAGCCGCAACGTCGCGGCCGGCCGGTAGTGGCCCCGTACTCTTTACCTTTCTCCCGTAAATATTTACCGATGTCGTCATTTAATTCGGTAAGGAAAGGTCCTTCTCCCACCCGGGTAGTATAAGCTTTAACCACACCTAACACTTCATCTATTTTGGTGGGAGGAATACCACTGCCGATGCAGGCTCCTCCGGCTATCGGATGAGAGGAGGTTACATAAGGATAAGTGCCGAACTCGACATCCAAAAGCGTTCCCTGGGCGCTTTCAAAAAGAACTTTTTTTCCCTCATCGACAGCCTGATTTAATAAAACTACCGTATCCGTAATGTATGGAGCGATCGCTTTTCTTAACGTCGGGTAACTGCTTAATATTTCTTTTCTTAATTTTTTTAGCGAAACAACTTTTTTTAGAATCGGACCTTTTTCGCGCAAATTCTTTTCCAAAAGCTCGGAAAAAATTTCCGGTGTGAGATAATCAGCCATCCGGATACCGATCCGGGCAACTTTATCGGCATAAGCCGGACCGATCCCTTTACGGGTAGTCCCGATGTTGTCCCGGCATTCTTCTTCCCGCCACTGATCCAAGTAGCGGTGATACGGCAAAATCAGATGCGCCGCGTTACTGACAAACAACCGCCCCTTAATCTTAATTCCTTGTTTTTCCAACAGCTTGATCTCATCGATTAAGGCCTGCGGATCAACTACCACACCGTTACCAATTACCCCGTAAGTATTGGTTTGCAATAAACCGGAGGGAAGCAGATGGAGAATAAACATCTTTTTATCAAAAACTACCGTATGCCCGGCGTTGTTGCCGCCCTGATAACGGACAATATAATCGGCTTTCTGGGCAAGCAAATGCACAACCTTACCTTTACCTTCGTCCCCCCACTGCGTTCCCACCACGATTAATGTAGCCATTTTTTCTCCATTTTTTAATAAGTCTTATAAGTCATATAAGTCATATAAGTCGTATAAGACTTATACTTAGAGTCCCAACCGTTTAAAAATCGCCGAAACCTGCCGGACAAAATAGCGGATGTCAAAACAGCGGTTAATTTCTTTTGGGCTGAGATAGCGGGTAATCTTTTTGTCTGCCAGGATAAGTTTTTGAAAAATATTCTTATTCTTCCCGGTCCAGGCTTTGATCGCCTTGCTCTGGACCAGCTCATAAGCCTCTTCCCGGCTCAATCCTTTTTTGACCAGCTCCAAAAGGATTCTCTGGGAAGCAATCACCTGCTCGCTGGGCCGTAAGTTTTCGGCCATTCGCTGAGGATAGACCTGGAAATTGGCTAAAACATAGTTCAACCGCTGGATCATAAAATCTAAAACGATCGTCGAATCGGGCAGAATCACCCGCTCCACCGAAGAATGAGAGATATCCCGCTCATGCCAGAGGGCGACATTTTCCAACCCGGCCAAAGCATTGCTCCGGATCAGGCGGGCCAACCCACAAATATTTTCACTTAAAATTGGATTTCTTTTATGCGGCATCGCGCTGGAACCTTTTTGTCCGGCAGTAAAAGGCTCCTCCAACTCCAGCACCTCAGTCCGCTGCAGATGACGGATTTCCAAGGCGATTTTTTCCATCGATGCCGCCACTAAAGCCAGCTGGGCTAAATAATCGGCATGATGATCGCGCTGGATAATCTGGGTGGAATGCAGCGCCGGTTTAAGCCCCAGTTTCCGGCAAACATATTTTTCCACCTCCGGGTCAAGATGGGCGTAAGTCCCCACCGCCCCGGAAATTTTTCCCACCGCAATAATTTCTTTTGCTCTGGAAATCCGCTCGATACATCGTCCGGCTTCCGCGTACCAGCCGGCCAGTTTGAACCCGAAAGTAATCGGTTCGGCATGCACGCCATGCGTGCGGCCAATCATTAAAGTATCTTTGTATTTTTGCGCCTGCTTTTTTAATGTTTCGCTGATCGCTTTTAAATCGGCGAGCAGGATAGCAGCGGCTTCCACCATTTGGACGGACAGCGCCGTATCCAGCACATCGGATGAAGTCATCCCCAGATGCAGATAGCGGGCTGATTCTCCCACCGTTTCCCCCACCTGAGTCAGAAAAGCGATCACATCGTGTTTAACGGTTTTTTCAATTTCAGCAATTCTTTCTACATTGACGCAGGCCGAAGATTTTATTTTAGCCAAATCCTTCTGGGGAACTAGTCCCATCTTGGACATCGCTTCGCAAGCCAAAATTTCGATTAACAACATTTTCCGGAACCTGTTTTCATCGCTCCAAATTTCGCTCATCTCCGGCAAACTATACCGCGTAATCATTAATCGCTCCTCTGTAGTCTCTTCGGTATCATCCGATAGAACTTAGCAAAAAAATCTATAAAAGTCAAATCAAAAAAGACATTTTTTTTTCAGATTTTTTTGAAGGATTGAGTGAGGAGAAAAGAAGAAATAGGGTGATAAAAAGTGATTTTTCCCCGATATTACTGAATTATTGCTTGTTTAAACGTGACAACATTTCCTTATAGACCTCTTTATCCCTTCGCAAACCGATTTTTAGCACTAAAACCAATATTTTTTCCTTTTCAATCCGGTAGATTACTCGATAATTAGATATTTTCAGCTTCCAATAACCTTTAAAATCGTAGCTTAAACCTTCTCCATAACCTTCCGGATTAATACTGAGCTTTTTATAAATTGTTTTTAAAATAATATTTTGGTTGTGCTTATCAATTTTTTTAAAATCCTCTTCCAATACCAATCTATGTATTTTTATCGGCCACATTATTAAGAACCTATTTTCTTTAAAACAGTTTCTATACTGATATAATCTTTTTCATTACTCCTGTTAAATCGTTCCTTGGCCAGATAACCCAAGACGATATTTTCAGCCATATCCAAAAGTTCTTCAAATTTCTGATACTCGCTGCTGGAGATCAGCACCGCTACCGGTTTGTGCCGTTTTTCGATGACCACACGGGTTGTTTGCATCTTTTCCAAAATACTTTCTATTTTTGCGCGAAACTCTGAAACACCGATCAATGTGGTATTTTCTTTAAGTGTCAGCATAATAATCACCTCCGACATAAGTGTATCACATGTCAAATGAATTGTCAATTAAATAATACATTGACTTTGCATTTCACCTGTAGTTTAAATTTTTCTTTGTTTGTTTTGTGCTTGTTCCCCCTTTAAAAAGGGGGGATTAAGAGGGAGAAAAAGCACATGCGCATAATTAAAAGCATGGGAAATTCAATGTTTGTTCAGATTGCTGGGAGGTTAGAAACTATAGGCATCTTTAACCAGTTCTGTGTCATCCTTTAGCTCATATTTCCCATTACCAGGAAAATAGGGTGGAGCTTTTTGATTTTGTAAAGCCGTATCGTAAATACTGCTAAAACTGTAGCCGTAGTAGGTAGAGGTCAAGGTCGGCAGCGGATGATCGACAATCATTCCTCCATTAATGCTAAAATTTCCTTTATAAGAAGTAGCGCCGGCCAAATCTTCTACTCCCACACCACCCTGGGGCGCCATAATCGAAGCGTAGACTGTGATGTCTCCGCTATAATCTTTGCTGACCAAAACATCGCCGGTCCAGGAGATTAACCCCAAAACCGTCGAGGCCAATTCACCCGCGTATTCCAGATTGCCGGCAAAAATTATACTGTTTTCCGCGGCGATGGTCACTTGTGCATTTTCTTGCAGTATACCGGAAATGGCGGAAATTTGGCCGTCCACATAAACCAAAAATTGCTGATTATCGTCTACAGAAATATCCACTGTTTGGGCAGGAAATGTTTCGCCGGCGCCGGGAGAAAAAATATACCGCACCCCATCGCCAGGGTTCAGGATAGTAATCGGCTGGATCGTTACATCGGCATTCCCTTTGATATAAACCGCCGGGGTGGTGGTGCTTTGGTAAACGCCGTTGTCCCAAGCAGAGTAAGCGGTTTGCCCGCCTGTAGCGATAAGGATTTGTTGAGTTTTATCCAGAGTGCTCGGCAGGCTCTCCACCGGCGCATTAGCCGTAAAGGCCGGCGCAGAACCGGTAAAAGAGGGGTTATCATAGTATACCCCCGGACTAATGGCCGCGCGGGTGGTTGCGGAAGGACTGCTTGGGGGATTATTGTAATAGTAGATATTCTTCGCTGAAGATACTTTGTCGCTAAATCCGGGGTTTCCTTTCACATAAAGATAATCATTGGTATAGACGGGGCCATTAAACCTTGGCGGGGTAGCTAGGGCGGCATAGAGCCAGACCGGACTGCCGTTGTAGCTGCCGGAACTAGTAAAATATTGATATTTGGATAAAGTGCGTTTGAGGTGTATTTTGATCAGTCTTTTACCCGTAACTCGAACAGTTTTGCTGCTGGAAAGCCGGTCTTGTTCATTTCCTCCGGCTAAAGATTTCCCCCGGGTGATTATTTCATATTTAAATACCAGCCAGGCATCGTTATTGCCAAAACCGCTTACCCAGCGGCAGCCGCCGTCTTCCGTAGTTTTGTTTAAGCGAATCTCGGTAGTCCAGTTATCATTGAGGTTGGTATTATTACTCAGCATATATGAAGCGTATGGAGCAGAAGGAGAGGAAACAGTAAAATCCGGCTCTCCGGAAAAATTGTTCAGGTAATCGGTAAAGAATTTTGCCGGGCAATCCTGATCAATATATTCACTAAGCTGATCGGGACTGATATAATCGGTTGTTCCATCAATTAAGAGAACACCGTCAGACACCCGGGTCTCCAGTTGTTTTATCCGCCATTTCAAATTGGACAAAGCTTCATTGACCCCGGCTTCCGCGTTGTACTCGGCCTTGCTGATTTTTTGCATCTTCTGGTTACTAAAAACCTGGGTTTTTACTATATCAATAAAAATTACCAATATCGGCAGTAAGATGACCAGGATAAACAAAATTGAGGTAATCGCCATCCCGTTTTGGCCCGGAAGCTGATTTTTTTTCCCATTCATTTTTCTCCTCATTTTATTACCCTCCGCCGAATAAAACTGCTTTCAATAACACCCGCCGCTTGCCAATAAAAAATCTGTCCAGATTACGCAAGGTCAGGGTAATCTCAATTTGACTGGCCGAAGTATTATCCACAGTAGCGATATCGTTAGAATCATAAATTTTAAAAGTTAAGGCTTCAACCCGGACCATCGGGGAGGTTAAATATGTTTTTATCGGCGGACTTAAGGGGGAAAGCATTGACCAGATATTCGTTCCTCCCCGCCGCACTTCCCGCACAATCCGGTAATTCTCCGTGTAATATTTAACCCAGTAATCAAGGACTGAAACCACAGTATTGGTATCAACATCCTGAGAAAAAAAAACCAGCCAATTATTATTCAGCGCCGCTGGTTGAGCAATTACAGAAACCGCAGGGACAGTAGTAAACAAACTGGTTCCGGTTAAATTCGACCCGGCCTTTTCCAGTTCATTAGTCATTGTCTGCATGACCAAATCGGCTTCCTGGCTGCAAAGCCGATAGGCTTCACTGGACATCCGGCCCTTGTTGAAGACAAAGAAAAAATGGACGACAACTAAAATCAGAAATGCGCCAATCGCGGCGCTAATTAGCACTTCAACGAGCGTGAATCCCTTACTGGACAAAACCGCCTCCCGGTTGAATATTGATGGTTATCGATGGGGTGAGGATTTTTGTGGGGGTACCATCCGTTGGGGTATAGGTAGCCCTCAAGTTGAGATATTCTTCGCCCACGCTACTGTTCGCGGTAAAGGTAACTGTTGGTCCGGAAGTTGTCGAAAGAGTACCAAAACTGCCGTTGCCTACCCACCATTCAAAGATAGTTGAAGCGCTCACATTAGCTCCGTAGCTAGCCGTGGCGGTAAAAGTCTGTGTTCCCCCCGGCGGGATAGTGACCGATCCCGGATTGATGGCGGCCAGAAAATTCAACGGCTCCACGGTAATGTCCGCTAACTCGGTATCCGTATATGTCCCTAAATAAGTTGTGGTGACCTCCATCTGCGTAGATCCGACCATGTCACCCCAAAATATTACCGAATCATTAACCCCGGAAGTAGTTTTCGCATACAACGCGCTTTTAAAAGTATCAAAACTTCCGATCCCGGGACTAACAATTCTCCAGTTTTTGGCAACACTGACTGGATTATTGTTAAAGTAAGCGGTAGCGACAAAACCATACGAAGAGCTAAAAGGAACAATCTTCGCGGTTGGGGTAAGAATTAAATTGAAAATTGATGGGCCCTCGGTAGGCGCGACAAAAATGTTGATGCTTTTTTGGGCTGTAAAAAGAATACCTCCAATGGTGATGCTGGCACGAAAAGTAAGCCGGGTAAAGCCGTCAGATGTGGACATATAAGTGACTGCGTTATAATTTCCGGCGGTCAGACCGCCAGAGTTCAGATAACCGATAGTCGTTCCCGGTGTTAACTCCCAGCTTTTTGTGCAGGCTGCCGTTTTATCGATCCCATTATAAGAAACGTAACCGGTAAATAATTGCTGAGCTCCGCTCGTTATATTCGCCCATGGCGGGTCTATTGAGGCCAGCAAGGTACTTAATTCCAATTCTACGGTGATCTCTCGGGTAGAGTTGTCGTCAATGTCGGGATTAATGTTCACCCAGCTTAACGCCTGGTAGCCATCCCGGGAGACCAGATATTTACCGTTTTTCCACTGGGTAGCAGTTTGATTGACCGTTAGTTGATAGGAGGCCCTTCCATCGACATCGGTATATTTAGGGGATGAACCCACAATATTATCTCCCTGCAAGTCAACCCTGCTGCCGGAAATTTTGAAGGCGCTCTCATCCTTTCTTTGCACCGTAAAATTCAGATTGGCAAACCTTTTGGGAATCATTGTCAAGGTGTAGGAATTGGTCACATCCTTCTCCACATCAACGGAAGGGGCAAGGGAAGCCCAATAAAGACTATTGGATTGAGCTTGAATTCGATATTTAGCAATCCAAGAGGTCACTTCTCTTTGATTGATTAGAACCGAAGTAAAAACAACCTCTCCATTAGCATCGGTATTCCTGGAGGTATACGAACCAGCAGAAATTAGCTGCAGCCAGACGAGGATCCCGCCAAGCGGCGCGCTGGTATCCGCATGCCGAATAGTTACTTTGATGATTCCGTAATAAAAAGGTTGGAGAGAAAAATTTTGCGTAGTAGTGGTATAACCGCCGCTTACGGTTACCGGCGTAACCGTCACTGACCAATAACCGTTGACAAGGGGTTTGTCCGCTTTGACTGTATAATTGCCAACCGGGAGTTCTATGGAATAACCTATGGCGCCGTTGCTGGAAATTGTCGTATCGGGATAGCCAACTCTAGTTATTTTCACCGTCGCTCCGTCAACGGGAGCATTGGTATCTCTGTCGATCACCTTCCCGGCTAGATAACCGCGGTCAACTGTTGTCCGGGTATCATAGACTACCGGTTTGGAAATATTGGTGGTGAAGGTGGTCGTAGAGAAACGGGGCGGCTGAAAACTATCCCGCAAACTCACCGTTACTCTTTTATATTCTTTATCACTGCCAGCATTAACCGTCGCAAAAGTTATTCTCCGATAGACCGGGAATTTAGCATCGGCGTTATTATCCTTCTGGCTGTAGATGTTGTCGTAAGTAACCAGTTGTTCACCGGCTTGGGGCAGTGTCTGTAAATTATAGTAATTTTTATTAGTGTAGGTACTAGTTTCAGTGTAGTAGGGCAGGGTTTCCGGTAAAGGTTTTACTTTAGAAACCGCCCTTACCCGGTTCAACTCCTCCTTGGCGATGGCGGTTAAGGATTGGGTAAACTTGGCTTGTCGGGAATAATTGGTGATTGCCGTAAAGGAAGCAAATGTGCCGACCACGATGATAATTAAAACAGCTGAAGCAACAATAACTTCGATTAAACTTCCACCCCTTTCTTTGGCAAATTTATTCATCTCAGCTCACCTCCCCTCATTGGTATAACAGATAAATGAAAAAAAATCAAGTTGTTTTTTGTGTGGAGGTATTTGATCATAATTATCAAAGAGCTTATTTAAAACAAAAAGTTGAAATTTACTTTTCATAATATATTTTTAACTATTGACAACTACTGAAGTTGGCAGACTGAATTTCGCCTATAAATTTTTTGGCGCAATCGGGATAGCAAGTTTTCAGGCTTTTTCCCCCGGTTTCGGGAACGATGATGTTTTTACGATCCAGGAAAAAATATCGGCAAGGGAGCGGAAAAAGACGACCATCAGATAACTGAAAAGAATAAAGAAAACAACGCTGGTTACGGCCAGAATCGCGTCCTGCATCAGAAAGGTGAAAAATACGATCGGGGTGACAATAACGCCAGTAACCCCAAACAGCCAAGACATGAATTTTAGCGAGTTGATGATCCTTTCGATGCCCCGAAGCGGGGTTATCGCCATCTTTTGGACCGGCGCGGCCATCTGTAATACATGGCCGCAGCCGGCGCAGTACCAGGATTTCAACGGATTTTGTTTTCCGCAAAATTCACAGACCTTCTCCTCAATCTTCGCCGGCATAAGCCGGCGGAAAATATAGAGCTTTTCCACCAACCCGATCGAAAACCAAAGCGCCGCCCCGACTAAACCTCCGGACAAACCTTCAATCGCTCGAAGAGCAAGCCAGCTTTGCGGCTGATATTCCAGATGGATCGACCCATAAAAGGTCGAGCCCAGAAAACCGCCGATCGCCCCGCCCAGCAGCCCGCAAACCACGCCGGCGAGGATTTTTTTTCGGCTTCTTTCGATCATCCCGCTAGCCGCGCCGATAAACGCTCCGCCGATCGCCCAGGTCGATAAAATCGACAAGGAAACCAGCTTTTCGTTACCTTGTAAAAGATGGGCAACGGAAATAGCCAACAGCCCGCCCAGCGCGCCGCCAACACATCCGAGTATTCCGCCGACAAACGCTTTGTAGGCCGATTCCTCGATAATCCCGCCGGTCGTCCCTAAAAACACCCCGGAAATCATCCCGCAAAAAACATTGGTCAGCGCATCCCCGATATCCTGTTTGACCATCCTGCTGATGATAAAAACAATGATCCAGCCGACAAACCCGCAAACAAACCCTCCACTGCCCCGGCGGCAGATCCAGGCAAAATCCAGGCTCAGACGCGCCAATAGTTTACTTTTTTCGTTAAGGAACATCCCGCAGCGGCCGCAATACTTGTCTTCATCCGGCATTAAATTCTCGCAGCTTGGACAAAACATAGAGGCCTCCTTATTCCAAAAATAAGTCATGGGGTATGAGTCATGAGTCTTGAGCTTAAAAGACTCGATTCTTTTAAACTCACGACCCACAACTCATAGCCCACGACCCTTTACTCATGACCTGTGTTCTTTCATTTGAATTTTACTACTTTTGCTTTTTTGTCGATCCGGCGCAGCAGACCGGAAAGCGCCTGCCCCGGTCCAACTTCGATAAACTCTTCGGCGCCCCATTCAAGGATTGCTTTAATCGAATCTTCCCAGAGTACCGGGTGATAAATCTGGAAAACTAAATTCTCTTTTATTTTCTCTGCGGAAAGACTGATTTTAGCATCGTAGTTGCCGACCAAAGGCCGGGAGGGAGTTTTAAAAACAAAACCCGCTAATTCTTTACGCATCTCTTCGGCTGCCTCTTTTAAAAGAGCGGAATGAAACGGCCCGGAAACATTCAGTCTGATTACTTTTAAAGC
The DNA here is from genome assembly GCA_043810025.1 of Elusimicrobiota bacterium. Lineage (GTDB taxonomy): Bacteria > Elusimicrobiota > JBDRON01 > JBDRON01 > JBDRON01 > JBDRON01. The sequence goes on along the minus strand of JBDRON010000102.1, from coordinate 5,170 downwards.
GCCGGCGGCCTCAGCCTGGACCGTTAAGTTGTCCAACGCCTGATTTACCCCCGCCACCACGATTTGACCGGGACAATTAAAATTTACCGGCTGGACAAACCCGGAACTCTCCACCTGTTGACAAAGTTCAACAACTTTTTCTTTATCCAAACCGACGATCGCGGCCATCCCGCCGGGGTTCCGGCGGGCGGCTTCTTCTAAAATCCCGGCTCTTTTTTGGACTACTTTCAGCCCGTCGGAAAATTCCACCACACCGGCGGCAACCAGCGCGCTATACTCACCCAAACTATGTCCGGCCACGATGCCCGACGTTATTCCTCTTTGTTGAAGATATCGCCAATACCCGACCGAGGTAGTAAACACCGCCGGCTGAGTAATTATAGTTTGGCGCAATTTTTCTTCCGGCCCCTGAGCGATAATTTCTTTCAGGTTGTATCCTAAAATCTCGTTGGCTTGCTGAAAAATTTCTTCGGCTTGGGGATAAACAGCCAGCAACTCTTTTTCCATCCCTACCGATTGACTCCCTTGTCCGGGAAATAAAAAAGCGATTTTAGACATCAGGCTCTCCTTTTAAGTTTGTAGAGACGCAAAATTTGTGGAGACGCAAAATTTTGCGTCTCTACTCTTTATTACCCTTCACCCTACCCTCTCCCACAAGGAGAGAGGGAATATTGAGAGGAGTTTTTTAAGTCCAGCCTGATGATTTTCATAACCGATGCGGGATTTGAAGAATGGCCGGAAATGTAGTGCGATTCCTGGACACTACCACTTAATGACCGTCGCGCCCCAGGTTAGACCGGCGCCAAAGGCCACCAGCTCCACTAAGTCGCCTTTTTTTATCTTTCCTTCCAGCACCGCTTCTTCCAGGGCGATCGGGGTAGTGGCGGCAGAAATATTTCCATATTTTTGCAAGGTCAGCAAAACTTTTTCCATGGGGATTTTCAATCTTTTGGCCATCGCTTCGATAATTCGGATATTGGCTTGATGCGGGATAATCAGGTCTAATTCCTGACAGTTTACTTCGCTTAATTTCAACGCCGCCAGCGCAGCCTCAATCATTTTCTGGACCGCTAATTTGAAAACCTCGTTACCATCCATTTTTAAATAATGCAGTTTGTCTTTTACTGTATCTGCGCTCGCCGGCCGGCGCGAACCGCCGGCCGGCACTTTTAACAAATCGGCATAAGTTCCGTCGGAAGCCAAATAACTGGCCAACAAACCCCTTCTTTGCGGCTCATTTTTTACTTGAAGAACTACCGCTCCCGCCCCGTCGCCGAACAAAACGCAGGTATTGCGGTCGGAAAAATCGGTAATCCGGGAAAGCGTCTCTGCCCCAATAACTAAAGCGGTTTTGTATTCACCGCTTAAAAGGAACTGTTTGGCGCAAGACAAAGCGTAGATGAAACCGGTACAGGCCGCATTGAGATCAAAAGCTACCGCCGAACCGCAGCCCAGCGCTTTTTGCACCAGACAGGCTGCCGCCGGAGTAATCGTATCGGGGGTAACAGTCGCCAGAATAATTAAATCGATATCTTTCGCTTCAAGCTTAGCCTGGGCCACCGCTTTCTTTGCGGCATGAATAGCCAGATCGCTGGTTGCTTCCTGACTGCCGGCAATCCGCCGCTCGCGGATGCCGGTGCGGCTGACAATCCATTCATCAGAAGTATCCACCATTTTTTCTAATTCGCCGTTGGTAAGTATCCTTTTCGGCAGGTAAGATCCAACGCCAACCACACAAACATTTTTATACACTTTCTTTTACCCCAAGCAGCCAACGATGGCGATGCCGGTCAATTTCCCGGCTGATATGCTCATTGACCTTCCGTTCTACAGACCAGGCCGCCAACTTCACCGCATTTTTTATCGCCTTAGCGTTAGAAAGACCGTGGCAAATAATACAAACTCCATTCACCCCAAGTAAAGGAGCTCCGCCATATTCATCGTAAGCAGTGCGCTTTTTGATATTTCTAAATACTCCCCGCAAAAACAAAGCCGCTAACCGGCGCACCGGATGACCGCCAATCTGTTCTTTGATTAAAGTGAACATCGCTTCGGCCAACCCTTCGCCAAACTTCAATAAAACATTGCCGACAAAACCGTCGCAGACTACGACATCGGCTCTCCCTTTAATAATATCCCTTCCTTCAACATTGCCGATAAAATTAGTCCCGTCTTTTTCTAAAAGTTTAAAAGCGGCTAAGGTCAGTTCGTTACCTTTGGTTTCTTCTTCACCGATGGAAAGCAGGCCGACCCGGGGGGAAGGTTTACCGAAAATATCCCGCACATAAACACTGCCCATCAAAGCAAACTGGTACAAATGTTTCGGTTTACAATCGACATTCGCTCCCACATCTAAAATCACGGAGATACCGGTTAAGGAAGGCATGACCACGGCTAGAGCCGGCCGGGAGACATGCGGCAGACGGCGCAGATACATTAAGGCCGAGGTCAAGGCCGCCCCGGAATTACCGGCAGAAACAAACGCCTCGGCTTTATTTTCCGCTACCAGATGAGCCGCCCGGCAAATCGAGGCATCCTTTTTCTGACGGCAAGCCTGCGCCGGCGATTCATCCATGGTAATAACTTCCGTCGTATGAACAATAGCAAGTTTTAGACCAACAGTATGATGAAGCGCTAACTCTTTTCGGATAGCCGGTTCATCACCAACAAAAATTATTTCGTAACCATACTCCCGGGCAGCTCTCACCGCCCCTTCCACAACTACAGACGGACCATGATCGCCGCCCATCGCATCGACAGCTATACGCATTTTATCTCACCTCGATTATTTTGCTTCGGGCTGCCCTTTCTCTTTTTTCTTTACCCGCGGCGCTTTAACTAACTGCCCGTTATAAAAACCGCAAGATGAACAGACCGTATGCGGCAGGCGGGGAGCCTTGCATTGCGGACAAGTGGACACACCGGGCAGAACGATCTTCCAGTTGGCCCGACGCTTATCACGGCGTGACGGCGAATGTCTTTTTTTAGGATTTGGCATTTTTCTCCCTCTTTAATTTAAATTTGTTTAAAACATCAAACGGTGAATTTTTTTCCTGACTTGAACAAGAACACCGGCCCTGATTAAGATTTTCTCCGCATTTTGGACACAGACCACGACAATCCGGCCGACAACGGGGGAAATCGGGTAAGTTAAGAAAAACTATCTGGTTGATCTCTGGGGTAAGATCGATTTCCCGACCGGTTATTTCCTTTACCGCAATCAGAAATTGCCAAGGCAATTTTATTTCTACCGGAAAAACCGTTAAACAATTACTGCAACAAAAATCTACTTTTAAATCAATTTCACCCTGCCCCAAAATTTCCCCGGACTGCTCCGACATACGCAACGACACTTGAATCGGATGAACCGCCTTAACCTGAGCTAATCCGGCCAATTCTTCCCCTGGGATTATCTCGCTATAGTTCAAAAACAATTCTTGCTGTTCGATTAATTCTTTCAAACTAACTTTCACTAGGAAACCCCAAAATAGCGTAAAGTGCAAAGCGCAAAAGGTAAAACAAACCCACGATGACATAGGGCAGGGCTTTAGCCCTGCGATCTTAAAGACGCAAGCCTAAAGGCTTGCCCTACATTGAAATCACTTAACAATTATCCGGCAAGGTTTTTATCGCTAATTGCCTTTATTGCCATTCATCCAACTCTTTTATGAAAAATGGATTATACTAAATTATTCATTTCCAATCAATGGATTTTTTAGATTTATTCCCACACCGGCCGATAAACTTAAGATTGCTGCATAAATAAACGGCGCTTTTGGGTTCCAATTCCATAAAAGGCCGGCGAGCAAACCGGCTAAAAGGGCGGCGATACTGATCAGCAGATGAAAAGAACCGAGGGCCGTCCCCCGGATTTCTTCTTCCACCAAATCGGAAGCCAAAGCCCGCTGATTTCCTTCGATCAAAGCAAAAGATAGGCCGTAAAGAGCAAAAAGCAAAATAAAAGAAAACAGGGAATGGCTAAAAACAAACCCTAAACAATTCAACCCGTAGATCAGGTACCCGGCCGTTAAAACCTTCCGCCGGCCAATTTTATCGGAGAGTATCCCGGCCGGGGTGGAAAAAAGGGAACTGCACAGCAAAAAGCCCGGCCAGCTTTGGACCAAGGGGAAAAAAAGTTTCATTAACGAAGAGGTAAAATAGCCCCAAAAAATGAACGGTTTGGTCTTTCTCAACCGATCCGACCAGTACCCGGAAAATATTTTTAACAGGCTGGAAATACTTTCGGCCAACCCGCCAATTAACCCGACAGCTACCCCTCCGCCGCCCAGCGAAGCGATGAAAAACGGCAAAGCCGAAAACACCATCTCGCTGGAAATATCGGTGAGCAGGCTCACCAACCCCAGCAAAACGATGTTCAGTCCCAAACCTTTAAAAATTTTAGCGTTCATCAGGCAAGATCACTTTATCAAAAAACCTCGATTAATTCAATATTTTACTTTACAGGAAATGGGAATGGATTTTTTGTGTTTGACAAATATTTTACTATTGACTAGAATAAACCACATGAGGGAGGTGGAATTATGCCGAGAGATAGAATATTACAATTATTCCTAAAAAGTATCAGGGAACAATTTGGAAAGCATTTGCAAAAGATTGTTCTTTTTGGCTCAAGAGCAAGAAAAGATTTTACCCCCGAATCCGATTATGACTTTGTGCTTATTTTTGATGAAGTAAATCAAGAAAGAAAGGATTTTGTTGAAAATTCAGCTTCAGAGATACTTTTTAAATATGGAAAATTTCTTTCCACTTTTATCTTAAGTCAAAAACAATTTAAACAAATGCAATTTGAGCCTTTTATAATAAATGTTAAAAAAGAGGGTATAATATTGTGAGCATTTCGGAATTACTAAAAAGTCAATTAGAGAAAATTATAAAAAAGTCGCACAGAGCATTGGATACAGCGAAAAGCAATTTTAGTATTGGCGATTACGAATCTGCCTCCTCAAAAGCATACTATGCTGTTTTTCATATTATGCAAGCCATTTTACTGCTTAAAGGTTTAACTTATTCTAACCTGGATTTTCGCAGAGGGGAGTTTAGTTAAGGATTTAACCCCTTGCGAATATACCTGCTCGACGGATGCATAGCTTGCACACCTTAATTGTATTATATGAATTGGTCAACATAAAATGACGTCTAATCAATTACA
>JBDRON010000101.1:0-19197 GCA_043810025.1 Elusimicrobiota bacterium | reverse complement strand
ATACAACAGCACAACAAGGCAACACAATGAGATGGTAGAGACGCAAAATTTTGCGTCTTTACAATACAACAGCACAACAAGGCAACACAATGAGATGGTAGAGACGCAAAATTTTGCGTCTTTACAATACAACTAACATATTTTTTATTTTTTGAAAAGAAAAAACGCCTTAACCGGCTTCCTTGGCGTCAAATTCTCTTTCAGAATTCTGTTTACTTTTTGGCAAAAGCAAATAAAAGATGGAACCCTCCCCCTCCCCGGAGTCCACCCAAATTTTACCGCCGTGTAATTCGACAATCGATTTAACGATCGATAAGCCCATCCCGGCTCCTCCGCTCTCTCTTGTATACGAAGAATCCACCTGGTAAAATTTTTCGAAAATTTTTTGTTGATTTTCCGGCAAAATTCCGATTCCCGTATCGGCAACTTTGATCACCACAAAATCCTTACGGTCTTCAGCGGAAATAATTATCTTACCTCCGACCGGCGTAAATTTTACGGCATTTGCGATGATGTTTTCCAAGACCTGTGAAATCCGGTGCGAATCACAATTAATTTTGGGCATTTGATAAATCTTAGGATCAATATCAAAACACAAACCTTTCTGAAGTATCTGATCCCCAACATTTTGTTTTACCATGTCCAGGATTAACCCGACGGAATTTTCAGCCAACCTAAGCCTCAACTGTCCTGCTTCCAAACTGGAAATATCCAAAAGCTCGGAGATTAATGATTCAAGCCGATTATTGGAATTGTCAGCAATTTTCAAAAAATGTTTTTGCTGCGCATTAAGCGCGCCTAATTCCTCATCTAAAACCAGGGACAACGCCCCCTTAATTGTCGTTAGAGGGGTGCGCAATTCGTGACTGACGATAGAAATAAAATTGTTTTTAACGGTATCCAATTGCTTTAATTCGCGATTAGCTTCCTGCAATCTATTATAAAGATAAGCATTTTCAATAATTGCGGCCGATTTATCGGCAATTAACATCGCCAACCTTTGCTGTTCGGCAGTAAAAAAATCCCTTTCTTTACTTCCCACATACAGCAGACCAATACTTTTTTGTTCCACTTTTAACGGCGCCACCATCATCGAACAGCATTGCGGGAAGTGACTGGAAAGATCCAGAGCCAAAGGATCATTATGAATATCTCCGGAAATAAAAGATTTAACTTCACAAAAAGTGCGTACCGCCCGGGTATCATATTCCTGTAAAGATATTCTCCAATCTTTATTTTCTGACGGCTGGTTGTCCCTGCCGGCCAACTCCTTGTTTTTCTCGTCATAAACCATAAAGGCGGTAAAATCGGCCTTCAAAGCCGAGGCCGCTTTAGCAGAAACCAACGCAATAACTTTTTCCAGGTTCGGTTCACTGCCGATTGCCGAAGATATTTCCTGTAAAGCGGCTAAATCATTAACCCGCTCCTGGATTTGAATATAAAGCTTAATATTTCCAATAACCTCAGCCACACGCCCGGTAAGAATAGTCAAAAGTCTGATATCCTCAGGACCAAACCGGCTCTGTGGGTAATTGGCGATAAAAAACAACCCCAGTCGTTTTTGTCCGGAGGTAAGCGGCAGGATAATTAATGAATGTATTCGAAAAAGTTCGACTAAGCGCTGGATTAAACCTTCATGTTTACAAATATCGGAAGAGATGAAATTCTCCCCCCTAACAAAAACATTCAATACCGGATCCAAAGGCTTTTCTTCCAGAGAGGGTATTTTTAGAGTTAATTTTTCTAAAACATCCGGCGCCGCATCAAAGGCCGGTTGGTGAAAATACAGTTCATGACTGCGTTCATCATAGAGCATAAAACCGGCATATTCAATACCGCTGAGCTCTTTAACCCGCTGAATGATAATATTTAAAGCTTCCTTTAAATCAAAACAGGATGTAGTAGACATGGCGATGTCATAAAGAATTTTCAATTCCCTGATCTTGCGGATCAGCTTACTGTTCGCCTGTGTCAACTCTTGAGTAGCCACGGAGATTTCTGTTTCCAGCGACTGATTAAATTCCTGAAGCTGCATGAATATTTTTATGTTTTCTAAGGTTATTCCCAGATAGTGAATTAAACATTTTAAATAATTTATTTTATCTGCGCCAAAACCGTTTTTGACCGGAGTAAGCATCAACAGCAAACCCCAGCCTTTGTTTTCCAGGCTAATCGTCAGTAACAATAAGGAATTGAAACCCTTCTGCGCCAATTCATTTCCCAGAAAAGAATTCAAAGCGGTATCATTAACTACCAGTAAATTTTTGTCTGAAATAAATTGCCGAAAAACATCAGCCAGCCTGGGAAAATCGATAATCTTATCTAACTCTTCTCCTGATAACTGTTTAAGCCTTTGATACCCCCCTTCCTCTAAAAACACTATCCCGCTAAGCGCTTCAGGAAATTCCTTGGCTAGAATATTCAAAACGGAATCGATTATCTCCGTTCTGCCAAACTTCGAAGTAAACAATTTTGCATTGTTCATCAGTTCATAAAAAGTATTTTGCCACAGGGCAATCTGAGCGCTGCGTTTGGCAAACTCTCCCCTAATTAAGGTAAAATCATCTTCAAAACCAATTAGGCTGTCCGAAGCGCCGCTTTCCGGCAGAAATTTAGAGATTATTGATTTTAATTTACGATAGACAAAAAAATAATAGCTGAGGCAGGAAAAAAAAACAGCTGCGCTTAGAGCGGCCAAAAATGATACTTCTCCAAACAACCATTTATAAACAAATACATATAACGAAAGAATTATCGTTAAAAAAATTGCCTGTTTAACTCCTAGAGCAATACGTAATCGCATTTTTAATGACGGATTAAAGTAATATCCAAGGCTAAATTAAGATATTTAAAATCTTTATTTATCTCCCCAAAAGGCAATAATAATAAAAACAATTTTTCTTCTTCGAATATTGCAGAAAGAGAGCTGACAAAATCAGCTTCCTGCACAGAACTGTTTGAGGGTGGTACGACAACAATGGCGATGCTTACATTTTTTTCCTTGCATAATCCGGCGAAACGCGGATAATCTATCTTCGTTGTCAAGGAATAACTCTGCTCAAAAAACCAAACCAATCGAAATTTTAATTTATGTTTTTTGACCACATCCTTAAACCGGTCTTTTATTTTTACCAATTCACTTTCTTTTCCTTCAGGGAAAAACAAAGCAACCTCAACCGGTTTCAAAGACAAATCTTCCCCGCCATCTGCGGGAGAGACATTAGCAGAGCCGGCAGGAAAAGCAGAGGCTTGAGACTGCGAGCGTTTAAGATCAACGGTAAATACCGGCATTTTAGGAATTGCGGAAACCGGTTTTGTGTCTTTCTTTGGTTCCTGTTTTTGTCCCTGATTGTGTTGTAAAGACGCAAAATTTTGCGTCTCTACCTTTTGTTCAGTTTTATTTTCCTGCTTGGCGAATTTTGGGATAGTATATTGACTCCGCACAGGATTTTTTTTGTTTTCACTTGTTTTTACTTCCTGAACTGCAGGCTGAGGATTATTTTCCTTACCGGTTTCAGTATCCGGAACAATGACACCGGGAGAATGATCTATTTCTTTAGTAACCGGCTTTTCTTCCTCAGGCAGTAAATCCTTCATTAACTCCTGAACCAGATCCATGGTGATTTCCTGCTGGGTCATCTTACTGCAAGCGTCAACCCTTTTTAAAAAACCTTCCAGCTCCCGGATATTTGATTTCAGCTTACTGGCGATATAAAGCAGCATACTTTCAGACAAAGGAATGTTCTCTATTTCTTTTTTCTTTTTAAGTATTGCCACCCTTGTTTCCAGGTTTGGAATTTTAATATCGGCAATTAACCCCCACTCAAACCTGGACCTCAATCGGTCTTCCAAAGTAACCAACTGTTTGGGAGGACGATCGGAACTCAAAACAATTTGTTTTTGCGCCTCATGAAGGATATTGAAAGTATGAAAGAATTCTTCCTGGGTGGACTCCGATTCAGTCAAAAACTGGACATCATCGACTAAAAGCAAATCCAAATTACGATAATAATTCCGAAATTCCTGAATTTTTCCCTGTCGGATCGCCTCAATAACCTCGCTGGCAAATCGCTCAGTTGTCACATATAAAATCTTCGCCTTAGGATTTTTGGCTTTAATACTATGACCGATTGCATGCATAATGTGCGTTTTCCCCAGTCCCACTCCACCGTAAATAAAAAATGGATTGTAAATGCGGCCAGGGCTTTCCGCCACAGCCATCGCCGCAGCGTGCGTAAACCGGTTACTCGGACCGACAATAAACTCGGAAAACAGATAATCCTCGATCAATTGACCTTCCTTCCATTCCCCGACTGAATCCCCATTTTCTTTCTGTCTTACATCTTCAACAACCACCTTGTTTTTCTCAATAAAAGCGGTCTTATCTTCATAGACAATTTCTAATTTATTTTCCTCTTTTTTTGTTTCTGGCGCTCGAAAACTAATGTTTCCTTCATTTTTTTTCGATTCTTCAAAATCCAAATGTTCTTCTTTGGGCTGATTTTTTTCCAATTCCTTAAAATCTCCGCGCTCTTCTCCAAGCCGATCTTTTTCATCCACTTTTGTATTTTCGCCGGCTTTTTTTTGCTTCCTGGCTTCGAAAGAAGGCTGGAGAAATTCGTTAGCCGCAACTTCCAAAAGGTCTTCTAACATCGGCGGTAAATCCTGCGAGACCTCCAGCTGCATGGAATTACCGGATTCTACCCGGCCGTTCGGACAAGCATCATTTAAAATGTTTTCAATGTTTGTCTTTTCTTTCTCTTCAATATTGTAAACATAAAACATCCAATTAAACTCGCGGCTGATGGGAGGAAAAGCGCGTCCGCAGCTGGATCCTATTTTAGTCATCAAATCCGCCACATCTTTTTCCCCGGATCTTAATTTTAATTTATACCTTTGAGGATCCTTCTCACAAGGAAAGGGGGAAAATTCCCATTTTTCAATCATTAGTTAAATTCACCTTCTTTTTTAGCATCATTACCTCAACAATTAAATTCAGATAGAGAAACCGCTTATTAATATCGGCCAGATTGACAATTTTACAATTCAGATTTTTGTGCGCAAAAGATCTCTCTAAATCCATTCGAAAATCTTCCCGGGCATAGTATTCCGAAGCCAAAATAAATATTACCAGTTCCGCATTTTTACCGGCGCAATAAAGCGGAAGCAAGTTGAGATTTGTTATTTCTGTGGATGAATATTCCTGGATGAAATTCTCCTCCCAGGAAAAAGGCTGACGAATAATTTTCGTTTTCATATTTTGCAAATTATGCAGAAAAATTCCCAAGGAATTTGTATCGCCGCGCGGATAAAAATATCCTACTTTGATTGAATCCCGCTTAGGATAACCTTTACATTTTCCTTCAATATTAGCTGCCTCATTTGCGGCCGCGTTTGTCTCAATTTTTCTATTAAGCGTTTCTCTAATTTCTTCCTTTTCTTCCAGGGTAAAGGTGTCCAAAATTAAATTGAGTTTATCCAAAGTCTGCTTTAATTCATCTTCCCGTTCAATATGTCCCAAAACACCTACCTCCATTTATCCCCCGCCTTTACATTGATTGTTTATTTACTCTTGTCTCCTCTGCAATGATCGACCCGCCTCGGTCCACACCTCTAATCTTCAGCATTAAATCATCGGGGTTAGTCGCATTATCAATTGCATCTTCCAGATTAATCTTTCCTTCTTTATGAAGACGGTAGAGGGATTGATCGAAAGTGCACATCCCGTAATATTCACCTTGTTCCATTGTTTTTAGCAGGTCAACAGTTTTATTTTCGGCAATAAATTTTCGAACCAAAGATGTGCCAATCAGAATTTCCACGGCCGGAATCCTTCCTTCACCATCGCAACGATTAATTAATCGTTGGGCAACAATACCTTTGATCACATTGGCCAACTGATTGCGAACCTGCGTCTGTTGATGAGGAGGATAAGCATCGACAATTCGATCTATCGTATGAGCGGCATCAATCGTATGAATTGTCGAAACCACCAGATGTCCGGTCTCCGCTGCGCTAATTCCCGCTGTGATTGCTTCAGATTCCCGCATTTCTCCGATTACCACAACATCGGGATCCTGGCGCAGAATAAATTTCAAGGCATTACGAAAGGATTTCGTATCACCTCCAACCTCCCGCTGGGAAATAGAAGATTTTTTATCAGTATGATAATATTCAATCGGGTCCTCGACACTAATTATATTATAGGCAAAATTCTCATTAATATAGTCAATAATCGCATTCATCGTGGTTGTTTTACCGGCCCCGGTAATCCCGGTAATCAAAATCAGCCCTCGCGATTCTAAAGATAATTTTTTTAACACCTCGCTGGGGAGATGGAGATCTTCAAAATTTCCCACTTTAAGCGGCACTACGCGCATGCTTAGGGCAATCGTTCCTCTTTGCCGGTAAGCATTAATCCGAAACCGGGATACCCCATCAATACTGTAGGACATATCCAGTTCATCATCTTCCTCAAACTTTGCTTTCTGTTCCCGGCTCATCAAACTAAAGGAAAGTTCTTCGATATGACGAGCGGTAAAAGCCGCATGTTCCGTAGAAAACAATTTACCGTTCACCCGAATTAACGGCGAAGCTCCGGCCTTAAAATGAATATCAGAAATACCGCTTTTAATCATTAACTCTAACAATTCGTTAACATTCATTATTTTTACCCCCCCTTATGTGCTGTTTTTCCTCTCCCTTGAAGGGAGAGGAAACTTTGCCGTCAACAACTTCCAAATTCCTATACATAGATTTTGTAGGGAACGGTCGCGACCGTTCCCTACCATCTTATTGTCTAGGCCAGGCCTTATCCAGGGATTTTAATAAGTAAGCAACCAAATTTTCAGTCGCCGTCATGATATCTAAACCTTCATAAGTATAATTGCCGCTCCAAACCACCTGTCCGGTCGATGTGTCAACCAGGTTGGCGCTTACCCCGATTGTGGCGCTAACCGTTACAATCTGACTATCCGGCAGGCCAAAAGCCGTTCCTTCGCTATAAACGGTCTTCCCGCCAATCGGCACCATTGGATTAAGCGCCACTACCCCGGTAGAATTTTGAGAACCTAAAAAAACTATAAATTTCTGACTGGGCATATATTCAGTTACAGTACCCTGGACGATGGCGTCAATTCCCAGATCATCCTTCAAACTTTTTAAAAAGTTTGTTTTTTTTCGTGTATCTTCTCCCGCTGTTTTTCGATCGACGACATCAATGCCACGATACATAAACTGGCGCACAAACTCATCAGCAACGATTTTTCCGCTATTTACTTCCTGACCGGAAAAATCCAAAACCGCTATTCGTTTAATCCGGGTAAAATCGTAACCCTGGAGAATCGCCGCCCTCGGAGCGCAGCCCTGAAAAATTGTCAGCAAACCAGCTATAAAAAAAACTAAAATAGTCCTGATCATTTATTCAGATCTCGCAAATACTTAAGATGTTTTCTGGCAATATTTTTTAAATGCTCGTGATCACTTAAATTCAAGAATTCTTCCCAACAATTAATTGCCAACGAATAATTCTTTCTTTTCTCATAGATTAAGGCCAAGGAAAAATACGGGGCAACGGATTTCGGGTTAATTTCCAACGATTTTTTCAGGTAAATTAAGGCTTGCCCGGTGTCCCCGCTGCGCTGAAGCGTCAATCCTAAAGCTAAACAAATTTTTCCATCCTTGGGGTCAATTTGATAAGCCTGGCGCAATTTCTCAATTGCTTCGCTCCATTTTTCTTCTCTGGACAAATTTAAACCGGCTTGATAATATTCCTGCGAAGACTCGGCGTTTAAGAGACAAACGACATTAAACATCGCCAAAAATATTATTAGACCGGCAATAAACATCTTCATCCCATAAACTCCTCTTTCATATATTTGTACTCAATCTGAACAATTTTATCCAACCTTTTGGTATGCCGATCACCGGAAAAAGTTGTGCTTAACCAGACCAGGATATGTTCCTCCATATCGGGGATCTTTAGGTAATTAGTCCCCAGACACAAAACATTGGCGTTGTTATGTTCGCGGGAAGCAACAATGGTTTGTTTGTCCCAACAAACCGCGGCCCGGATTTTTGGTATTTTGTTAGCCGCAATGCTCATCCCGATCCCGGTGGCGCAAATTAAAATGCCTTTTTCCGACATCCCTTCCGCTACCGCCTGAGCCACCGACAAAGCGAAATCCGGATAATCGGCCGATTCCTCCGAATAGCAGCCGTAATCAACAACCTGATGTCCGGCTTTAACCAAAAACTTATTGATCGCTTCTTTATGTTTAAAAGCCCGATGGTCTCCGCCGATGGCTATATTCATTTAACCGGGCTCCTTTTATCAGCGTATTTCACAATTTTTGTGAACGACTCGACATTCAAGCTGGCCCCGCCGATTAATCCGCCGTCGATGTTTTCACAAGCCATTAGCTCACTGATATTATCCGGTTTAACCGAACCGCCATAAAGAATCCGGATACTCATCGCCGCATCGTCGCCGGCAATTTCTTTTAACAGTTTTCGGATAAAGGCATGAACATCCTCAGCCTGAGCCGGAGCCGCCGTCCGACCGGTCCCGATCGCCCAAATCGGCTCATAAGCAACAACTATTTTATTGCTTTCTTCCGAAGACAAACCGGCCAAACCTTCCCGAATCTGCCGTTCTAAAATCTTAAAAGTGATGTTTTTTTCTCTTTCCTCAAGAGTTTCTCCAACACAAACAATCGGGGTTAAACCGAACTTTAAAGCCGATTTTATTTTTCTGTTTACGGTTTCATCTGTTTCCTGGAAATATTGCCGCCGCTCGGAATGGCCGATAATCACATAACTACAGCCGCTGTCTTTGAGCATAGCCGGAGAAATCTCACCAGTGAAAGCCCCCTCCGATTCCCAAGACATGTTTTGCGCCCCTAATTTAATTGTGGAACCACTTAAAACTTTCTGGACAGCGCTCAAAGCGGTGAAAGGCGGACAAACCAACACTTCCCGCTCGGTCACATCCGCCAAATTTTTCCTCAGACCTTCCACCAAACTCACCGCTTCCCCACTAACTTTGTACATCTTCCAATTTCCTGCCAATAAAGGTTTCCGCATTGATTTAACTACCAATCCTTTTTTTACCCTATTGCCGTTTTTGGGACAATTTCCGGGCATAATTTATAGCATTCTAAGTTTAACACATTTCATTTCAAAAAACAAGCGGTTATTTAAAAAACCCGGTATGTGGCAGGAACCGGCCGCGGCCGTTCCCTGCTTAATCAAAAATCGGGGGTATTTTTCGTTGAAGTATGCTAGCGGTAAAAAATGCTGCGGCCAGCAGTATCGATAGCCACAAGGAGGGGGAAATCTTGCAGTTCTAACTTATATATCGCCTCAGCGCCTAAAGCCGGAAAAGCTGTTACCTTGGCAGCGCGAATGTGCTGGCTCAACAAGGCTCCGGCGCCACCGGTAGCGGCAAAATATATCGCTTTGAATTTCATTATATTTTTAATGACTTCTTCATCCCGTTCACCTTTACCGATCATCCCCCGCAATCCTTGCTCTAATAAATAAGGTGTGTAGGGATCCAGGCGCGAACTGGTTGTCGGTCCAGCCGAACCGATAATTTTTCCCGGTGGAGGCGGAGTAGGGCCAACATAATAGATAATTTGATCTTTAAGCGGTATCGGCAAGGGTTTATGCGCCCTGATCAATTCGACAAGGCGATAATGAGCGGCATCCCGGGCGGTATAAATTGCTCCGTTGAGCAAAACCTTCTGCCCAACACATAAAGTGACAGCAATTTCTTTAGTTAAAGGAGTTTCAATTCGAATTGTTTTCATGAGTCTTTATAACTCCGGTCGTGAGTTCTGGGTCTTGGGTCATGGGCAGTGCGTTTTTAGTCGTGGGTTGTGGATTCTTGGTTCTAACTCATGACACATGACTCATGACGCATGACTTCTATTTTTCTGCCTACAAAACAACACTTTTGTGGCGGCAGGAATGGCATTGGATGTTTACGGCCACGGGGAGGCTGGAAATATGGCATGGCGCTGTTGCAATTAGCACAGCCAAAGCCGTAATTCTGCCCCCCAATCCCTGCGGTCCAATACCCAGGCTATTAATTTTTTTTAATATTTTCTGCTCCAGGAGCGCGTAGCGGCGATTTTTGTTCCTAGCGGAAAGGGAGCGAAGTAAAGATTTTTTAGCCAGCAATGTTGATTGCTCAAAATTGCCGCCAATCCCTACACCCACGATCAGCGGAGGACAAGCTCTGGCCCCGGCCTGTTGAACAGTTTGAATAACAAAATCGATTACTCCTTCCTCGCCGGCCTGGGGTAAAAGATTGGCAAAAGCGCTCATATTTTCTGCTCCGCCGCCCTTGGGCATAAAAGTTATTTTCAGCTTATCACCGGGAACTACTTCCGCATGGATTATCGCCGGGGTATTATCCTGACTGTTTTCTCTGCTCAAAGGGTCTTTGACCACCGACTTGCGCAAATATCCGGCCTGATAACCCTGCCGCACGCCTTCCTGCAAAGCCTGGTAAAAATCACCATCGACAACTATTAGCTCCTGCCCAAACTCGACAAAAATTACCCCCAAACCGGTATCCTGACAAAGAGGGATTTTTTCCCTGGCGGCAACTTTACTATTTTCTAAAATCTGATTTAATATTTCTTTCCCTTGCGGGGTATTTTCCTGCCGGGAAGCCTTTTTTAAAGCCGATAAAACATCATCAGGCAAATAAAGGTTGGCTTCAATGCACAATTTCTTAACAGCCGGTATTATTTTATTGGCAGAAATTTTTCGCATAGTGGAAGCTTTTTTATTCCTTGCGGATAAATTCTTCTTTCATCAGCATTTGAGTCATTTTTTGGGCCCGCTGAATTAGATAATCCGCTTTTTCTTTTAAGGCCGCCGGTCTTACTTTTAAGCGGGCCAGCCCCTGGCTCATCGCCATTTTCGCTACCGCCACCGCGACATTGGAGTAAACTTCCCAGTCGTCCATCGTCGGCAGGATTCTTTCCCGTTTCAACCCTTTTTTGCAGGCATAATCTGCCAGCTCATTGGCCGCCGCCAAACACATCTCATTGCTAATGGTTTTTGCCCGCACATCCAGCGCCCCGCGAAAAATACCGGGAAACCCTAAAGAATTATTTACCTGGTTAGGAAAATCGCTCCGGCCGGTAGCCACAACTTTAGCGCCGGCTTCTTTGGCCTTCCAGGGCCAAATCTCCGGCACCGGATTGGCGCAGGCAAAAACGATAGAATCTTCGGCCATCGTTTTTATCCATTCTTTTTTGATTACATCCGGCCCGGTTTGGGAAAGAGCGATTAAAACATCGGCTTCCGGCAAAACCCTGGGCAGATCCCCCGTCCGTTTTTGCGGGTTAGTTTTCAAACACAGCTCCCATTTGTCCGGGTGAGTTTTTTTTAACTCTTTGCGGCCGGCGTGCAAAGCTCCCTTGGTATCGAGAATAATCATCTTCTTGGGATCAGCGCCGGCAAAAATTAATAAGCGGGCAATACAAAGATTAGCTGCCCCGGCCCCCAGCAAAACTATTTTTACTTCCGGCAAATTTTTATGAACAACTTTTAAAGCGTTAATCACTCCGGCCAAGGTTACCGTCGCCGTACCCTGTTGGTCGTCGTGCCAGACAGGGATGTCACATTCTTTTCTTAACCGGGCCAAAATCGAAAAACATTTGGGTTGAGCGATATCTTCCAAATTTATTCCGCCAAACGACGGCTGCAGCCTTTTCACCAAATTTATTAATTCTTCCGGCTCGGAAGCATCGACACAAATCGGGATGGCATCCACCCCGCCCAAATATTTAAAGATCAGGGCTTTTCCTTCCATCACCGGCAGGGCCGCTTCCGGCCCAATATCACCCAGTCCTAAAACGCGGCTGCCATCGCTGACCACGGCAACAGTGTTCCAGCGGTTGGTATAATCATAAACCAAATCCGTATTTCGCTGTATTGCTTTGCAAGGTTCGGCTACGCCCGGCGTATACCACAAAGAAAAATCATCGATACCGGCAACTTTGCATTTGGCAACCATTTCGATTTTCCCTCGATAAAACCGATGTTTCTTTAAGGATTCTTCTTTAAAACGGCTGGCATGAGAACTGCTTTTTTCAACTTTTATCGTGGACATAAGCTTAACTCCTCCGAACTAAAGCGACACACCGTTAACACCTTACGGAGTTATTATATTCCTTTATTCTTCTTTAAACAATAGAAAAATTGCGACCTGCAACATTCTATCTAGCCAGGATCAATGTGCCGTTATAGGTTTTATCTTCTGTTTTCACCTGATAGATATAGGCGCCATCTTCGGCGATTTCGCTCTGGTTGTTGCGCCCATCCCAAAAAACATTTTCTCCGGAATTAAACGCTTTTTCAAAAACCAGTCTCCCTTTGGAACTATATATTTCCAATTTAATTGAATTGACGGAGAAATTATCAAGATCAAAATAAACTTTATTGTATGGCGGCCGGGCCGGGGTAAACGGATTTGGACCAACAGAAATCTTTCCCCCCTCCGGTTCAATGCTCATGGTCCCGCTAATCAAGGTTACACTCTCTATTTGCGGAGTTAGTGAAGAGTCATTGGTTTTCAGATCTAATTTCCATTGGCCGTATCTTTCTCTGTTTTTGATTGGTAAATCATAAATTGCTCCACTTACCGCATTTGCTTGGACCAGTGTCCAATCCGTCCAGGGATCGTTAAATCCGTTATCAAAAGAGGTCCGCAAAAACAGGTCCACGCTGGTGCCGGACGGTATAACGGCGTTAAAACCAATTTGATTCCAGACATCATGGACAGTGCCGACAAATTGAGCATCGTTGCTAATTGAGGTGAGTTGTCCGGCCGGATAGTGTTCGTTTCCCATAACTTGGCCAATTTCCGTTTCGGAAAGGACTCGATTATAATATTTAACTTCATCAATAATCCCGTTAACCGTATAATAAGCGGCGCTGATTAAAAAATCATTACTTGAGGTTTTAAATCCTGTTCCAACAGCTGTTTTTGTTAATATTTTATTTAGATAGTATTTTGCCGTTGACCCATCATATGTGCAGGTAAGATAATACCAGGTATCTATAGTAATCTCGCCATTTTGTCCGATTGTCCAAACAGCGCTCCAAACCGAACCTTTGTAATTAAAAAAACGCATACTGCCATTAATGTCAACATCAATGATAAAACCATAAGCATCGGTTCCATCAAAATGGTATTTTCTTACCAGTTCCTGATGAGTCGTTAGATTATGAACCTTAAGCCAAAAAGAGACAGTGTAAGCAGAAGAGTCTAAAGAAAGATCGTTCCCGCAATCTACATAATCATTGTCCCCGTCAAACTCCAAAGCGTAATCATGATAACCGGCCGCCCAACTGTTGACAATCATATTAGTCAGTATGCCATCATTATGATTAACCGTATTTTCATCGTGCACAGTTCCACCGGAATTTTCATCAAACCGCCAGTAGGAAACATAATCATCAACCAATTGACTCAATTCCACTCTTCCCGTAGACTGAACCTTGACCGTATTGGCATAGGAAACCTTGTTGTCCCAACTATTCCCCTTGGGACCAACAACCCAGGCCGCCGGGTGACCAACACTTTTGGATAAGATCAATAATAAAAATATAGTTACTAATGACTTAACGGTATCCATCTACAAAACATTATATACTATTTTTAATATTTTTTTCAATTAATTTAAACTCTTATCCTCACAAACTTTTAGGCTATTTCACTATGGAGATTTTTCCCTGTTTATTTCCCTGACTGGAATTTATCGAATAGAGATATATCCCGCTGGTTATCGCCGGGATGTTCCAATCTTCTTTATCCCCATCATTATGTTCAATTGTTTCGATCAGTTCACCGGATACCTCATAAATCCGGATTGTTGATTCATCAGGCAAGCCGGCAAAACTTATTTTCTCTCCACTGCTTTTCCCTTTAACATAAGGATTGGGATAGACTTTTATCTTTGAAACATCCTCCGACCCGAAGACCGGGGTATTGATTCTAAAATTACACTCATTGCTCTTCGGCCCTTCACCAATTTTGTTCAACGCTGAAACTTGATAATAATGAACAACATCATTGTCAACAGTCGTATCGGTATAAGCAAGTTCGGCCCCAATCGTGTCGAGAAATGTTTCACCACCGCTGAAAAGTCCGCGATAGATTTTATGGTTTGTGATCGGAGAACCGCCAGCGGTTAAGGGCGGTCTCCAGAAAAGAACAATTCTACTCTCCTGCCCGGTTGCGGCCAGGTTCTCTGGCGCTGATGATACCGCGGCTTCTAGGCCTACCTCCGGAGGAGTTGTTATATCCGACGATAAATCTGTTTCTTGTATGGTAAAGGCTTTTGCCGCCCAATCAGAATTGGAAAAAAGCAGACACCTGTTGGCATTGGATTTAACCACCAGGTAATTCGCGCTGCTTCTTTTTATTTGATAATTGGCATCGGCTTTCAACTCGCCGACAACAAACTCTACCTTATTGTCTTCGGTTGTATCGACGGTAAAATCGACAAGAATATCACCTTTGGTTAAAGAAGTATCAAATTTATTGATGGCGATGGTGGCATAACCGTCTACCGGCCGGGCAATCATCGGATATAAAGTTATTTTATTACCGCCGGTGACATTAATCTGAATAACACTTCTATCCGGATAATAGCGGGGGACGGTATTGTTGTAAGTGGCCGTAAAGACTTTCCCATTGGTAAATTCTATTTTATAATCATTCATTGGTACACCGGCAGGAACAACTATCGAAACATCATTATTATCTCCCGCCGGATTTCTCATGGTAACATTATGAATTTTATCAAACCCGCTTTCAAAATCGAAATCATAGCAATAAGGCCGATTAACCCCGTTTACCCGGATATTTTCCAGCAAAACATCCTTAAGATTGCCGATGGCGCTGAAGTATACTCCATGAGATATATCTGAGTCAGAAATATTCAGTAAAACATTCCTCATTACCAGGTTGGAGCCGGAACCCATTATCCTTATTTCTTTGACATTCGCTGAATTAACTCCGTCAATATACAAACCGGCGCCGGGCGTCCAAATTTCGAACATTTCTCTCAACGGCACATTTTTACAAGTGAAATTAATTATTGCCACATAATCATCATAAGTCCCATCAGGCCCGTGTCCCATATAAACAGGAGCTGTAGTGCTCACCGTGGAACCCTCGGCGCTGCAATTAATCAAACTAATATAATCATTGCCGGTCGGAGTATCATCATCGCCGGAATGAATGTCAAAAAAAGAATGTTCTATTTGATTGGTCACGCGAACATTGATCGCCATAATATGATGGGTTCGCGTCCAGACACACCAGGCATTCCACCAACTATTATTGATCTGTAAATCTTTGGTTATCAGATGATGGCTTTCTCTTCCGGCCCAAAAACCGCTAAAACAGTCCTCAAACCGGACATTGGTAACATTAATATGATGTGATTCGCGATAAATATGGACCGCTTTATTATATTTTTCAATTTTTAGTCCCTCGATGTTCCAGTAGGAAATCGGCCCCGGTTCCCCCCAGTTATGAAATGAGATTAGATGAACATCGGGATTACGGATATTACTGCCGGTAGCAACAAAGGTGGGAGTTCCATTAAAGGCTTTAATCGTAATAGGGTGCGTATCAATCCCCGAATTATAGGCAACAACTCTCTCGTCATACCAAATTCCATCGTTAGGATCGGACGGATCATCGATAAGATAAATTAGATCACCAGCTTCGGCGATCTGGGCCGCTTGAGAAAGATGCTGCCAAGCGGTGGCAATAGTGAACCCATCTTTGGCGTCATCTCCGTCGGACTTAACATAATAAATTTTTGGCAAATCATGCTTGCTTCTCGCCGCTCTGACTTTTTCCTCCATCCCTGTTTCAGTCAATGTAGTAAAAGAATAGTCGGCAGATACCGTTTCCTCGCCGGAATAATTTTTTGTCTTGATTCTAAAATGGTATGTTTCGCCCGCTGTAAGACCCTTTACCTCACTAATATGAAAATAACTTAACGGTTCTTCATTTGTAATACTGCCGTAAGATAACGAAGTTCCATATTCTATTTGTGAGGATCCAATAATAGTACTATCCCATTCGATCGTTGCTGAATCCATCTTTATCGAAGTAATATTAATATTATTAATCTCTACCAGGACAGCAACTGATAAAATTGGCAGAAAAACCACAAACATAATCGCGATTAAAAGAATTTTATGACAAGTATTGTTCTTCATTTTATCACGCTCACTTTCCCTTTTTTATTTCCCTGCCTGGAATTAATCGAATAGAGATATATCCCGCCGGCTAAACCGGAGATATTCCATGCTTCCTGTCCCCCGCCCAGATGTCCGATTGTTTGAACTAATTCGCCGGCTAAGGAATAAATAGTGATGGTCGCTTCTTCGGGTAGATTGGCAAAATTTATTTTCTCACTGCCGCTCTTACCCTTAATATAAGGATTGGGATAAACAACGATTTTTTTGTCCAAATTCCCGGCTATGGGAGGTACGACAACAACCGGCGGTGGAATGATATCCGATCCTCCGTTCTTAGAAGCTTCGGCAGTATTTCCATAAGCGCCCATTTCAATTATCCCGCCCCAGGGCGATTTTGAATTATCTGAGGCCGGGTCGCCGGCCCAAATAGCAGGTGAATTTACCCCATAAGTATCCCAAGATGATGTTGTTTTATTCCATGTCTGACCACTCTTTAAATGAAAATCTAATATATTTTCAATAGCCTGGTTATATGGCCAGCTACCATATTGCCTCCATAATACGTTTACAAAGAATGGATCTTCTCCGCTAATCGTTCCAGTCCCAAGGGTTACACCATAACTCGCTCCAAGCGTGTTATTATAGTATAAATTATATGATTCTATTACTGTCATGTCGGGGTCGTTATTATATATCCCGTAACCAGTGTTCTCGGTTACGATGTTATTTCTGACAGTTACTACTCTTGGCTTTGCGGAATGTGGCCAACCGGCATATATTCCTAAATCTATTCCATTGCCCTTATTATTATAGATCGTGTTGCCCTCGATTAGGGTATTATCGGCGTCATGAACACCAATTCCAGCATTAGCCTTGAAAGCATTTTGATAGACGATATTTCCGATAATTTTTGTCCCGTTACAAGTTCCGCTTGTCATCGCATATTCAGTGAAAAGGACAATCCCTTCAAATCCCTGAGCGTAAATTGTATTTCCTCTAATTGTGTTGTTTTCAAAAATACTATTGCCAGAAGCCGTTAATTCTATGCCATAAGTATCCAATCCGCCATGAATAGTATTGTTTTCAATAATAACATTTTGCGCACCGAACGCTAACCGTATGGCCGCATTTGCGCCGGTGACCAGATCGTTTCCATAAATTCTGCTGTTTTTTGCACCCAATAAAGCGATACCGGCATGATTAGCTTTAATAAGGGTATTATTAAATATTGATACATTATTCATTCCGGAGCCGCTTGTCTTAGGCCATCCCCAGGCGCCATCCGCTCCTCTTATATGGTCATTCAGAGTTGGTTTGAAATAATTGTCATGGATTGAAAGATTTGTTACATGACTAATCCTGATGGTATTATAATATCCTCCCCCGTAGTCCATGCCCTCACACTGGTTTGCCAGGTTGCCGTCAAAAGTTAAATTGTAGATCTCTATGTCATGAGCATCTGCTTCGTTTATCCCGACTAACGGAAGTCCTGTCGCAACTGTTACATCTTTGCGATTATGTGTGCCAACCGGGTTTGGCACTCTTCCCCAGTTTGCCCAGTCCTTTAATTTGATAATGGTATCCGCTCCATCACCGTAAAATTTAGTATTACTTTTAATATAAATTGTGCCATCCCCGTCGCCCGTGTTCTCAGTTTTATTCCCAATGATATAAAGTCCGGAAAGAAGATGAACACTACCGGAAATCAATGACGCCTCATTCAATGCCATGTTTATTTCTATATTATCATCTATGCCATCAGTATAACAATTAGATTGTGTTGGGCTTGTTGCGACTGTGATGATGCCATCCGCAACGCCGTCGCTTCCAATGTCGGTGTATTTGAAATCAGCCGCGCGCCCCACCCCACTCATCCCCAATAAAGCCAAAAACGCCGAGACTAAGGTGGCTGATAAAACGATTTTTTTCATACACACGTCCTCCCTTTTAACAGTTAGTTTTACTTTCACTAACTATATAACACTTCATTGTGAAAGATATGTTATGGTTGTGTGAGTTTTATGTGAGTTTTTGGGAAGGGCGCGCGATTATTTTATAATTGACACCTTCCCATGTTGATTTCCCTGTGGGTAATTTATTGAATAGAGATATATGCCACTGCTTATCGCTGAGATGTTCCAATCTGTTTGATCACTGCTATTATTTTCAATTGTTTCGATTAATTCTCCGGATAAACCATAAATTAGAATTGTCGCTTCCTCAGGCAGATTGGCAAAATTTATTCTCTCACCCCCACTTTTTCCTCTAACATAAGGATTGGGATAAACAGTAATTTTTATGTCTAAATTTTCATTCGGGCGAGGAACAACGACAACTGGTGGTGGTATAATATCCAGACTTCCGTTCTTAGAAGCCTCGGCTGTGTTCCCGTAAGCCCCCATTTCAATTCGACCACCCCAGGGAGATTTAGAATTATCAGAATCCGGGTCTCCAGTTCCAATTGCGGGAGAAACTAGAGAATCAGTGACCAAACCTGTGAAGGTGTATCTTCCATACGCGGATTTAAGGTGAAAATCATTTGCGGCTGGATCGCCTGAGTTTGGATTGGCGAATAATGGATCTATGGATAGATTGCCAATTCCATTCACGGCATCTTCAGCAAAATTTCCTGAAGGATGTTCAAAAATCACATTATAATTTATGTTCCAGACGATTGGGCCGCCTGTTCTCCATCGCGCTAATCCATAGCCGGTAGATTTTATTATTGCCGAGTTTTTTATCGTAATATTTGCAACTTTATTTCCCTGCTTAGAGTTGGTTACCGTTACACCATTGCCTTTAGAATTATATACCACGACACTATCAAAGGTAATGTTATTCGCATTATTAACCATTACTCCTGTAGCCGGATTATCGTAAGAACTATATCCTTTAGAATAACCGTTATTGTCGATAATTACATTGCGGAAAGTTATGTCGGAAATATGC